>CAISGS010000032.1 GCA_903884915.1 uncultured Caulobacteraceae bacterium
CCAACAAAAAGGGTTTCCCCGCCGACAAGTTGGACCTGCTGGCCTCTGGCCGAATGACGGACCTCTGCACCATCGGGATCGGTGTCCGTGACCTTAAAATTGACGCTAGATGGCGCGCCGGTGAACCCCCTAACCGGCGAGGCCTCGAGGGTGCCGGTGATTTTTTGGCCGGTCTTGTCCCGTAACAGATAGAGAAAGGGACGATCCCCGGCCGCACGCTCGACCATGGACCGGTTCAGCGCCTTGATCCCACCTTGGCGATAGACGCCGGTCAGGGACTGAATCTCTTGCGTGATGGCCTGATCTGCGCGGCTCGTCACGGCCCCGGCCGTAACGACGTAGATATAGCCCAAAAAGATGCTGGCGGCGGCTGCGAAGACCATCAGGAACAGCAGCGTCAACCGAAAGGGGGTCGTGCGAAAGACCCGTGGTAGGGCCATCGCCACGACCCTTAGGCCTCCAACCGATAGCCTGCGCCGCGCACAGTTTGCAGCATGGGATGATCAAAACCCTTATCGATCTTGGCCCGCAGACGCGAAATATGGACATCGATGACATTGGTCTGGGGATCGAAATGATATTCCCAGACCTTCTCGAGCAGCATGGTGCGGGTCACTGATTGGCCCGCATGGCGCATCAGATATTCCAGCAGTTGAAACTCGCGCGGCTGGAGATCAATCTCCTTGCCCTGCCTGTGAACCACGCGGCCGATCAGATCCATCTCCAGATCGCCGACCTTAATCATGGTCTGGACCGAGCCGGTTTCACGCCGCCGGGCCAGAGCCTCGACCCGCGCTGACAGTTCGGCAAAGGCGTAGGGCTTGACCAGATAGTCATCGCCGCCCGCCTTGAGGCCCGCGACCCGATCATCGATCTCACCCAGCGCCGATAGGAAGAGGACCGGCGTTTGATCCCCCTCACGGCGCAGGGTCTCAACCAGGGTCAGACCGTCCATATTGGGCATCATACGATCAATGACGAGGACGTTGAACCCGCCTGCCTGAGCCGCCGCGAGGCCAAGGACCCCATCGGCAGCGTGAACCGACTCTATTCCGGCCTCGGAAAGGCCCCGAGCCATAGCCCCGGCGGCTTCAACATCATCTTCAACGATAAGAATACGCATGAGCCCCCCGGCAGGATCGACAGGCTGGCCAGAGTTTCCCCTGACCAGCCCAAGGATCACTTGGCCATCTTGATCAGGACGAACAGGGTCCGACCGTCGCGATAGACCAGCAGCAGGACGCTTTCACGACCTGATGCCTTGGCGCCATCGACGGCAGCGACGACATCCTGCGGCGTTGAGACGGCCTTATCGGCCACCCGCACCAAGACATCGCCGGTCTTCAAGCCCTTGATGCCTGCGTCAGAGGTCGCCGTGACGCCTTCGACCAAGACGCCTCGGACCGTCTCTGGAACCTTGAAGCGGCCGCGTGCGGCATCATCTAGGGCACCGAGCGACAGACCCAGAACCGCTGGACGCTTGGTCTTGGGCGCGTCGGGGGCAGATTCGGTTTCAGCGCCAGGGGTCTTGCCGTTCAATTGCGCTTCGGAAGGGCGAACACCGGCCTTGACCTCAATGGTCTTGGGCTTGCCCTCACGCAGGATGTTCAAGGTCATGGTGTTGCCGGCCAAGGTCTTGGCCACTTCACGGGTCATTTCCGACGAGGAGGACACGGACTTGCCGTTGACGCTTAAGACCACGTCTCCAGGCTGGATACCGGCCTTTTCGGCAGGGCCACCGGGAACCACTTCAGCGACAATAGCACCCTTACGCACATTGATGCCCTGAGCCGCCGCCATCTCAGCGTCAAAGTTCTGGATCACCGCGCCCATATAGCCGCGCGAGACCTTGCCGGTCTTGATCAGCTGCTTGGTGACCGATTCGGCAATATCGGCAGGGATGGCAAACCCGATGCCAACCGACCCTCCCGAAGGCGAGAAGATCGCTGTATTGACGCCAATGACGCGTCCATAGATGTCAAAGGTCGGCCCCCCGGAATTGCCGCGATTGATTGGGGCGTCCAGTTGGATGTAGTCGACAAAGGTCTCACCGAGCTCACGTCCAAAGGCAGACACGATGCCAGAGGTGGCCGTGCCGCCCAGACCAAACGGATTGCCCACGGCGATGACCCAGTCACCGACGCGGGGCTTGGCGGATTTTTCGAAACTGACAAAGGCAAAATCCTTGCCCTCGACCTTGAGCACAGCCAGATCGGTGGCCTCATCGCGGCCAACAACGGTCGCCTTCAGCTCGCGCTCATCCTTGAGCACAACCTTGATCTCAGCGGCGTTCTCGATGACGTGATAGTTGGTGACGATATAGCCGTCCGCCGAAATGAAGAAGCCCGAGCCTGCGGACTGGGTTGGACGCGCGCCGGGGACCTGCTGCGATCCATCATCGGGCCCATCCTCGCCCTCACCCTGCTGAGGGGCGCCAGGAATGGCGAAGGGGAAGCCTTCAGCACCCGGAGGTGTCGGGACGATGCGAAGGCCTGGACGGCCCTTCATCTGAGGCTCGACCTTGGACGTCACGTCGATGGACACCACCGCCGGAGCCACCTTGTCGAAAATATCAGCAAAGGACAGGGGCGCACCGGGCGGCGGCGCAAAGACGGGCAGGCCTGAGGCTTTGTAGAGTTTAACTTCGCCGGACTGAGCCGCGGCGGACGGCAGCGCTAGGCCGGTTCCAACCATGGCTGCCAAGGTCAAACCAACCCCGGCCACGGCACCCAAAATATATCCGCGTTTCTTATCAACCATGTTCAATCTTCCTCGTTCTCGACTCCAAGGCTTGAATCGAGCCCTTCGCCTCTCAGCTTAAGAGCGAATGCCCGTTCGTGCCAATGTTCTCAAGTTACCTTTGTGTCATCCATCGGGAGATTCTTGTGGCGCAACTGCGGCACAACCGTGTCATTCGGCCTCGGAAGCCTGCAATTTTGTCAGCAGCGCCTGTTCCGCGGGCGTCAGGGCCGTCTCTTGGTCCTGAGCCAGCGACGATCGCTTGAGCCCAAAAAAGGCGAACAACCCCAGAAAGACAATGGCAAAGGGCGTGACCCAAAGGGCCGCATTGGTCAGGCTAAAGGCGGGCTTGAGCATGACATATTCGCCATAGCGCTGGACCAGATAGGTGCGAACCTCAGTGTCCGAACGCCCAGCCGCTACCTCTTCACGGACGATCTTACGGAGGTCAGCGGCAAGGTCAGCTTGCGAATCGTCGATGGACTCATTTTGGCAGACCATGCAGCGGATCTGCGGAAAGAGAGCCTTGGCCCGCGCCTCTAGAACCGGATCGGCCAAGCGCTCGGACGGATCAGCCGCCGCGCCCATGCTGAGCACCGCGACCAAGAGCCATCCCAAAAGGCCAAGGCGCTTCATTCGGCGGGTACCGGAACGGCCACAGCCTCAGCGGCGCGGCGCGGGGCGGCAAAGCGAAGGCGGCGATCGGACAGGGACACAGCTCCGCCCAAAGCCATCAGGAGCGGACCCAAGAAAATCAGCCGCGCGAGCGGGTTCCAATAGGCCCTGACCAGCCAAGCCGGTTGGCTTTCGCTGCCCACTCGGCGCTCGCCCAAGACCAGATAGACATCGTCCAGACCTTCAAGGCAAAGGGCGACCTCTGAAGTGGTCTGGCTATTGGCTGGATAGAAGCGGCGCTCGGGCTTGGCGTCGCAGACGGGCTTACCGTTCTTGGTCACGGTGACCAATCCGCGCTCGGCAATATAGTTGGCGCCATTGGCGGCCACGACGTCGCTTAGCTGGACCTGATAGGCCCCGACCGTGATCGACTGGTTGAGGCTGAGGGCCTGCGCCGTCTCGATCTTCCAAGCGGTCTCAAAACAGGCTCCGAGGGCGAAGACACCCAGACCCGCATGGGCCAGACTCATGCCCCACGCCCCGCGCGGAAGCCCGCCAAGGCGGCGGCGCACCTCGGCTGGGCTGGCCCGGCCAAGGTGGATCCGCTCGGCAATCTCAACGAACACGCCAACAATCAGCCAGACGCCAAGGCCCATACCGACGGCTGCCGCAACATGGGTCGGCTTTTGCACCCAAAGCACGGTAAGGGCGATGGCCACCGCGACACCCGCCGCAGCCCAAAGACGCTGCAAGGCGCCTAGGCCATCACCGCGTTTCCAACTGAGCAGGGGCCCGATGGGCAGGACCAGAAAGGCCAGGCCCATCAGGGGTGCAAAGGTCAGGTTGAAATAGGGCGTACCCACCGACAGGCTTTGACCGGTCAGGGCTTCCTTGATCAGGGGATAGAGGGTGCCCAAAAGCACGGTCACGGTCGCGGCTGACAGGACCAGATTATTGATCACCAGAGCGCCTTCACGGCTGATCGGGGCAAAGAGCCCTCCGGGGGCCAGCTTAGGGGCTCGCCAAGCAAAGAGGCCAAAACCGGTTCCCGCCGCAAGGCCGAGGATCGTCAGCAGCAAGATCCCGCGCTCCGGATCAACGGCAAAGGCATGGACTGAGGTTAGCACGCCCGAGCGAACCAAGAACGCGCCCAACATCGAGAAGGTAAAGGCCCCGAGCGCCAAGAACACCGTCCAACCGGGCAGAGCGCCGCGCTTTTCGGTCACGACCGCGGAATGGAGCAGGGCCGTGCCAATCAGCCAAGGCATGAAGCTGGCATTCTCGACCGGGTCCCAGAACCACCAGCCGCCCCATCCCAGCTCATAATAGGCCCAAAAGGCCCCTAAGGTGATGCCAACGGTCAGGAGGCTCCAAGCCGCCAAGCTCCAAGGCCGAACCCACCGCGCCCATGCTGCATCGACGCGTCCCTCAATGAGGGCGGCAATGGCGAAGGAAAAGACGATCGAAAAGCCGACATAGCCGCCATAGAGGAACGGCGGATGGAAGGCCAATGCGGGGTCTTGTAGCAAGGGATTGAGCGAGCGCCCCTCGACGGGGGGCTGGAGCAGGCGAACGAAGGGATTAGAGGCGAAGACCGTATAGGCCAAGAACAGGACGCCAAGACTGCCTTGGCTGGCCACCACGACCGACTTCATGGGCGCAGGTAAGCCCCGCGCCATCAGCGCGACAATGGCCCCGAACCCGGTCAGGGCTAAGCACCAGAGCAGCATCGAGCCCTCATGGCTGCCCCAAACACCGGCAACCTTATAGAGCATCGGCTTGGCCGAATGGGAGTTGGCCGCAACATTGGCCACCGAGAAGTCAGAGGTGACAAAGGCATACATCAGGGCGGCAAAGGCAATCAGCACCATCAGGAACGCAGCACCCGCTGCCCCCTCACCGGCGCCGTAAAAGACCGCTGAGCGCCGGATACGCCCGAACACAGACAGGCCAACCTGAGCCGCCGATAGGATCAGCGACAGGATCAGACAAAAGGCCCCGACCTCAACAATCATCCCTTGGTCGCCCCCGTTGGCGCGGCCGCACCGGCATCGCCGCGCCATTCTCCCGACGCCTTCAGCGCCTTGGTCACTTCGCGCGGCATGTATTTCTCATCATGTTTGGCCAGAACTTCAGTGGCGCGGAACTGACCGGAGGCTTCGAAAGCCCCCTTGGTCACAACCCCTTGGCCTTCACGAAACAGGTCCGGCAGATCGCCCTGATAGACCACCTTCTCGGAGGCGGCATGGTCCATGATCACGAACTCGACCGAGCCATCGGGATGTTTGGTCACGCTGCCCTTGGCCACCAAGCCGCCCAGTTGAATGGTCTTGCCGGGCGCGAGCTGCGCCGCCTTGGCCTGAGCCGGAGAATAGAAAAACGACACGGCATCGCCCATGGCAAAGAAGGCCAGAGCCGCTGCGAGGCTGAGAATCGGCGCGGCCACGGCCACCACCAGCAGTCTGCGCCGCGCTTTCTTTGATCTTGGCATCCAACCCATGGATAGGTTCACTCTCAATGGCTGCGCGGGTATCTCATAGATAGGGTGAGATCTGGCTTAGCCCAAGGGCCCAGAC
>CAISGS010000033.1 GCA_903884915.1 uncultured Caulobacteraceae bacterium
GACCGATCCTAGCGCACGCTCCTCCGTTATTCCGCCAGCCCCCCGTGACTATCACGGAGTCAATTGGCGCGGCATGTACACCCTCTATGCCCGCGAGGTGCGGCGCTTCTGGAAGGTCGGCATGCAGACCGTGGCAGCACCGGTCGTAACGACCCTGCTCTATATGCTGATCTTTGTGGTCGCCATGCGCGGGGCAAGCCCGCCGATCCATGGCACGCCCTATGCGCAGTTTGTGGCACCGGGCCTGATCATGATGGCGATCTTGAACAATTCCTTCGCCAATGCGTCTTCCAGCCTGATCCAGGCCAAGATCATGGGCCTGACCCCCGACTTCCTGACCCCGCCCCTAGCCCCGATTGAGCTTTTGGCCGGCTTTGGCCTGGGCGCGGCCACGCGCGGCGTCTTTGTGGGCTTTGTCACAGCCGTTGCCGTCACCCCCTTTGCCCATTGGAACATCGCCCATCTTTGGGCCGTGGTCTATTTCGCGGTGGCTGCAGCCATGATCTTGGGTCTGGTCGGCATCATTGCCGGGCTCTGGTCAGAGAAGTTTGACCATCTGGCCGCCGTGACCAACTTCATCATCATGCCCATGACCTTCCTGTCCGGCACCTTCTATCTGGTCGACCGCCTGCCCGAGCCGTTCCGTTCTGCATCCCATTTCAACCCGTTCTTCTATCTGATTGATGGTTTTCGCTATGGCTTTATCGGTCAGGCAGATGGATCGGTTGGAACGGGCGTGGCCGTGACCTCCGGCATTGTGGTCGTCTTAACCTTGGTCTGCTGGCGCCTGTTCACGGTCGGCTATCGTCTCAAGAGTTGATCTGAGACGATTTTGTCGCTTTGAGACGATAATCGAAACAGAAATAGACCTTTGCGACAGTCCTGAGATTGACAGAGGGCCGTTCCATCGCGACAAGCCATAGGCTTCCAGTCCTCGGTTTATCGCCGGGGACGTTCGCATTTGGGAGGCCTCATCGTGTCTGGCCCAGCCGCTTCATCCTCGTCCCCTACAGCCCACCTGATGGGCGTTTATGGCCGTGCGCCCTTGGCGTTCGAACGAGGCGAAGGCGCGCGATTGATCAGCACGGATGGCGAGGCCTATCTGGACTGCGTGGCCGGGATTGCCACCAATGCGCTGGGCCATGCCCATCCGCGTCTGGTCGAGGCGGTCAAGCTCCAGTCCGAGAAGTTGTGGCACGTCTCCAACATCTTCCGCATCCCTGAGCAGGAAAAGCTGGCCGACCGTCTGACGGCCGAGAGCTTTGCCGATGTGGTGTTCTTCACCAACTCCGGGTCTGAAGCTATCGAGACGGCACTGAAGCTGGCCCGCAAATATCACGCGGCCAAGGGTCAGCCGGAGCGGATCGACATCATCACCTTCGAAGGGGCCTTCCACGGCCGGACCTATGCGGCGGTCAATGCCGGCGGTAATGCGGCCTATCTGGATGGTTTTGGCCCGCGTCTGCCCGGCTTCATCCATCTGCCCTTTGGCGATCATGAGGCGCTTAAGGCCGCTATTGGTCCGACCACAGCCGCGATCCTGATCGAGCCTGTGCAGGGCGAGGGCGGGGCCCGGGCTGTGCCAGACCATTGCCTGCGCGGCCTGCGCGAGCTTTGCGACCAAGAGGGCATCTTGCTGATCTATGACGAGGTCCAGTGCGGCCTTGGCCGGACGGGCAAGCTCTTTGCCTATGAATGGTCCGGCGCGGCGCCGGATGTCATGTGCTTGGCTAAGGCTCTGGGATCGGGTTTCCCGGTTGGGGCTTGCCTTGCCACCAATGACGCTGCCAGCGGCATGATCGTCGGGGCGCATGGCTCGACCTTTGGCGGCAACCCCTTGGC
>CAISGS010000034.1 GCA_903884915.1 uncultured Caulobacteraceae bacterium
GGCAGCACGTCTGGTAAAGCCTGCGTCCCTTGCCACTTCGCGCACCGCTTTGGCTGCGACCACGTCGGTCTTGCGGGCCTTGGGCGCAAAGCTTGATATATCCATAGGTTTATCAGGCTCGGCTGCGACTGCGTCGAAACCAAAAGGATCCTTACTCATTGGGCGGCCTCACTGTCAGCTGTTGCATTGGCCTTTAGGGTGTCGAGGATTTCTCGGGCAAATTCAGCGGCGTTTTTACGCGCACCATCAAGGCCGTTGACGGTTTCGGGCGAGAGCTCCTCCATGGTCGCATCGAGCTTAAAGAGCCCGCGATAGGCAGGGCGCTCTCGAAGGGTGCAGGTCAGAAGAGAAAGGCCATTTTTTTCAAGGCTTTGGCGAATCTCACGTTCATCGCGCGTGGCGATTGGGTTGGCTCTGGTGAGCAGTAGGCGGTAGTTGACCGCCCTGCCCGTTCGCTTTGAAACCTTGTTGAGCACCTGAACGGTGCGCGAGACCTGCCGCGCATCCAAGGCTGATGGCGCAAAGGGGATCAAAACCAGGTCCGCTTGCGAGGCCACGTCCGTTAGCCACTCGTTGGGGCTGCCTTCTGGGTCGGCAATGACAAAATGGGCCCAGGCCGAAGCGCCCTCAATCCACTCAAAGACACCTTCTTGGTCGTCATCGTGGATCACCACGAGCCGTTCTGTGTCGCCAGCGGCCTCCTCAATGATTTTACGCGCCTCGTCTGCCGACTTTGCGCGATGTTTTGAGGTTTCGATGATGGCTGCGCCTCGGGTCTCCGCCCAACTGACCAAGGGCCGGTTGGGATCGCCCTCCAGCAGCACGATGCGGGCATTGTGGGTCAAGAGCTCGCCGGCCAAGACCAGGGCCGCTGTTGTTTTGCCGCTGCCGCCTTTGGTGTTGGCAAGAAGGATCAGGGCCATGGGGGTCTCCAACTCCGGATGGTCCGGACTGCCGGATCATCTATGCATCCGGACTGTATAATTAAATAGAGCAGCTTGCAATACGGATGTCCGCATGTCCGTAAAACAAGAGCATCCGGAGTGAGTAATTTGTCCGGATGATCCGGTTAGTCTAGATGGTCTAGACCTAATAGACAGATGCCGGGGTCGTGATGGTTGATCGAATCAAAGACCATATTGGAACCTTAAAGATGGTCTGCGCAGATCGATCGGTGTGCAAGGGCCGCTAGGAGCGCCGTAGGCGGCCAAACTGAGGGCCTGACTCACAGGTGAAGGCTGAGACCGCATTGGCCGTCAGCGGCGATCCTGAGCAGATCTACGAACGTAGCCAAAATGCCCATGAAAGCGGGGGAGGGGGGACCTCAGGCACCTTTTGCACCGTCAATCCCAATTGATTAGGTTGCTATCGGATCTCAACCTAACGATAACCGACACCAACAAATGACCCCACTCAGCGGACCCAACAATGAGCAACGAAATCACCGGACATGCTGCAGACATCGTCGCCGACTATGTCGCTAACAATAAGGTCTCACCCGAGCAAGTCCAAACCCTCATCCGTGAGGTCTATCAAGCCCTGAGCGCCTTGGGCACCTCAGATCCGATTGAGGCTCAAACCGAAACTGCTGCCGCAACCAAGCCAACGGCTGCACAGATCCGCAAAAGCATCACCCCTGAGGCCATTATCTCCTTTATCGATGGCAAGCCCTACAAGATGCTCAAAAGGCACCTGACGACCCAAGGCTTTACGCCAGAGACCTATCGCTCGACCTTCGGCTTGCCCAAGGACTATCCGGTGACCGCCTCAAACTATAGCGCCGCCCGTTCAATGCTGGCCAAGGCCATCGGGTTAGGGGCCACGGGACGCAAATCCTCTAAGGCCCGGTAAGCTTGGCGCGGTAGCGTTAGGCGCGGTTAGCGGCGGTCGTTAGCCAGCCACCCCAATAGATTGACCTTTAAGCCTCAAAGATCCTGCGTCGAACGCACAGGCCGCCTTTGCCATGGCTGGTGAGCTAGTTGGTAGGGCAGGGGAGGGGGCTCGCCTTCGATCAAAGGCTGATGACGGTAAGACGGTCTTGGCAGGCGTTTGTCGCCCACCGTTCAGGGCCTTGAGGGCCGGCGAAGGTTTCCCGGCCAGGGCATCCCGAAAATCGAAGGGCAGGGCGCTGAACCTGCAACGGCTTTGCCGTCCTTCGCTCTGCTGCGGCCCCTTGGGTGCAGATCCAGCTTGAGCCCTACCCGTTTGGTTTCGGGTCGCCCGGGAAACGGTCCCGGCCCAAACCAAGGCCCAAGCTATGAACGATCACAAACGCCCTGAAGACCGCATCACTGACGCTGTCATCGCCTGCCTCGAAAAGGGCACCACCCCCTGGACCAAACC
>CAISGS010000035.1 GCA_903884915.1 uncultured Caulobacteraceae bacterium
AACCAAGCGCGCAGCCCGTCTTGGGCCGTGTTCAGATCGCTTGGCGAGCCTAGAGCACCGGCCATCGTTCTGCCGTCCGTTCTACCACCCGCGCCAAGAAGGCGACCAGTTCAGCCCCCATATCGGGGGTAAAGCCCCCAGGGTCAGACGAGCCAAAGGCCAGAACCCCTTGCCGGGCGGGGTTCCACAGGACGATGCGCACCAAGGCAACGCTTTGGATCCGGTCGGCATCTTCGGCGAACAGCACATCGGCCAGCCTTGGCTCACCCAGCCGGGACTGTCCCTCATGGCCAAGAACCGAATCCACCGTGCCGGGACCGAGCGCGCGCCACCCAGCAGGGGTCCGCTCTGGCCCTTCAAGGCCGATGACCCCGCAGGATAGGCCAAAGCGCAGTTGGGCCGCATCATTCAGCCGCCGCGCCAGATCCGAATGGTTGCGCGCTTCGAGCAGGTCGCAGACGGCGGCATATGACTGGGCCTGAGCGGCAAAGTTGGCTTCTGCGGTGTCTTCCAGCTCCTTGCGCGCGCTGGATTCGCGGGACTTGGCAGCGCTGAGGCGGGCCAGAGCGGCGGGACCAAATTCGACGACATTGGCCGCATTGATCCGAAGACCAAGCTCTTGCAACAGGGCCTCATCCTCCCGAATCAGGCTGGGATGTTGGACGAGAAAGTCCCGCACCTGATGCCAGTCGGCCTTTCGGTTCATGTCGCTCTGGGAGGGCGGTTGATCGCTCACGGCCTGACCGTTCCTAAAGGATCGACTGGCCGGTCTTGGCCCAGTCGGCGTTGAACTGTTCCAGGCCCCGGTCGGTCAGGGGATGCTTATAGAGCTCCAAGAACACGGACGGCGGGATGGTCGCGCAGTCGGCTCCGGCCAAGGCGGCGGCCCGGACATGGGCGGCATTGCGCACCGAGGCCGCCAAGATCGCCGTGCTGAAATCATAATTGTCATAGATGGTGCGAATATCGTGGATCAGCTCCATGCCATCGGCGCCGTGATCGTCCAGACGTCCAATGAAGGGCGAGACAAAGGCCGCGCCAGCCTTGGCGGCCATCAGGGCTTGGGCGGCGGAGAAGCACAGGGTGACATTGACCATGATCCCTTCAATGGCCAGAGCCCGGGTCAACATCAGGCCTTCGCGGGTCAGGGGGGCCTTGACCACGACATTGTCAGCAATGGCAGCCAGCTTACGGCCTTCGGCAATCATCGATTCCAGATCGGGGGCGACCACTTCGGCGCTCACTGGGCCCTCGACGAGCGCGCAAATCTCAGCAATGACCTCCAACATGGGACGTCCAGACTTGGCAATCAGGGTAGGATTGGTGGTAACCCCATCCACAAGGCCAGTTTGCGCCAGATCCTTCAGGACCGCCGTGTCTGTGGTATCGAGAAAGAGCTGCATGTTCGAGGGTCCTATGTCCGTTGCGTTGACGCTTTTAAACTGCTTCGCGGCCCCCGGCCATGGCTGCCCGCAATCATGAGCCGGATCGCTGAAATTCTCCTGCCCCTGCCGGTGCCGGAGGCCTTCGACTATGCTGAGCCAGAGGGCATGGACCTGTCGCCCGGCGCGCTGGTCAGCGTGCCGCTCGGCAGTCGGACCCTGACCGGCGTGGTCGCCGCCTTGCGGGACGGGCAGGGCGGCAACCGGCCTCTCAAGCCGGTGTTGGAACATTTGACCGGGTTGGCCTTGCCGCCCACCACCTTGGCCTTCGTGCTCTGGGCCGCGCGCTATAGCGTTGATGTGCCGGGCGCTGCCCTGTCGATCGCCTTGCGGGGGGCAAGGGCGCCTCGGCCCCGGCAAGAACGGCGACTTCAGGCCTCTGGTACGGTTCCGGCGCGGACCACCCCGGCTCGAAGCCGGGTTCTGGCGGCGGCTCAAGAGCCCATTTCCGGACCTGATCTGGCCATAGCCGCGCAGGTCTCAGCCGGGGTGATTAAGGGGCTGGTCGATGATGGGGCGCTTAATGTGATCCTTACCGACCCCGATCCCGGCTTTGGGGTTCCCGACCTGACCTTGACCGGCGCCCAGCTCAATCCAAGCCAAGCGGCGTCAGCCAAGGTCCTGACCGGTCTGGTTCAGACCGGCGGCTTTTCGGCGGTGCTGCTCGATGGGGTGACCGGGTCAGGCAAGACCGAGGTCTATCTGGAGGCGGCCGCGGCGGCGCTGGCCCAAGACCCTACGGCGCAGGTTCTGGTCCTCTTGCCGGAAATTGCCCTGACCCAAGCGGTGCTCGCGCGGTTTGAACAGCGTTTCGGCGCCCGCCCCGGAGAATGGCATTCGGCCATCGCCTTGCCGCGCCGCCGCCAGCTTTGGGAAGCGGTCGCCGATGGCACCTGCCGCATTGTGGTCGGCGCGCGCTCGGCCCTGTTCCTACCCTTCAACAATCTCAAACTGATCATTGTCGATGAGGAGCATGACGGCTCCTATAAGCAAGAAGAGGGCTTCATCTATCAGGCCCGCGATCTGGCCGTGGTCCGGGCCAAGCTGGAAAATGCGCTTGTGGTTTTGGCCTCGGCCACGCCGTCGATGGAGACCCTGTGGAACGCCGAATCGGGCCGGTATCGCTGGCTGAAGCTGTCGGCGCGGCACGGGGCGGCGGTCTTGCCGGACATTGATCTGATCGATCTGCGGTCAACAGCGCTGGAGGCGGGCCGGTGGCTGTCCTTGCCGCTGGTTCAGGCCATGGCCGAGACCTATGGCCGGGGAGAACAGTCTTTGCTGTTCCTCAATCGCCGAGGCTATGCCCCGCTGGTCCTGTGCAAGGCGTGCGGCGAGCGGATGACCGCGCCCGATACCGAATCATGGCTGGTCGAGCATCGCTATACGGGGCGGCTGATCTGCCATCTGACCGGCTTTTCAATGCC
>CAISGS010000036.1 GCA_903884915.1 uncultured Caulobacteraceae bacterium
GCAAAGACTTCATCGTCATCTTCCGCATTGCCGCCATGGATATGCTCGAAGGCGGCATGGCTTGGGACGAGGTTGTGACGTTGGCCAAGGCCATTGAGGCGGTTGGCGCAACGATCATCTCCACCCATTTTTGCTGGCACGAGGCGCAGGTCCCGACCATCGCCACCATGGTCCCCCGCGCGGCCTTTGCCCAAGTGACCGGACGGCTTCGCAAGGAGTTGAAGGTTCCTCTGATCACCAGCAACCGGATCAATATGCCTGATGTGGCCGAGGCGGTCCTGGCGCGCGGCGATGCGGACCTGATCTCGATGGCCCGGCCCATGCTGGCTGACCCGGAACTGGTTCTGAAGGCCTTGGAAGGCCGTGAGGATGAGATCAATACCTGCATCGCCTGCAATCAGGCCTGTCTGGACCATACCTTCACCGGCCGCCTGACCAGTTGCCTGGTCAATCCACGCGCCTGCCATGAGACCGAGTTGAACTATCTGCCGACGGAGGCGCCCAAACGCTTGGCCGTGGTCGGGGCGGGGCCTGCGGGTCTGGCCTATGCCACCATTGCCGCTGAGCGCGGGCACTCGGTCACGCTCTATGACAGCGCCGCTGAGATTGGCGGTCAGTTCAATCTGGCCCGCCGCATTCCGGGCAAGGAAGAGTTCAACGAGACCCTGCGCTACTATGGTCGGCGCATTGAGCTTCTCGGCATCGATCTTCGCCTCAACACCCGCGTCGATGCGGCGACCTTGAAGGCGGAGAGCTTTGATGAGGTCATTATCGCCACGGGGATTGAGCCGCGTAAGCCGCAGCTTGAGGGCATCGATCATGCCAAGGTGGTGAGCTATATTGACGTGATCATGGGCCGCGCCAAGGTTGGACAAAAGGTTGCGATCATGGGCGCGGGCGGTATCGGCTTTGATGTGGCCGAGCTGATCACCCATGCCGGGGTCTCGGCCTCGATGGATATTGATGTCTTCGCCAAGGAATGGGGCATCGATTTCGTCAACCATCCGCGCGGTGGTGTCACGGGCGTCAAGCCAGTGGTGGCGACCTCGGGCCGTGAAGTCACCTTGATGCAGCGCAAGAGCGACTCAGTCGGCAAGAGCCTTGGCAAGACCACGGGCTGGACCCACCGCCTGACCCTGCAACGGCGCGGCGTGAAGATGCTCAATGGTGTGGACTATCTGCGCATTGATGATGACGGCCTGCATATGTTGGTGGGTGGTCAGCCGACGGTGATCGATGTGGACACGGTCATTGTCTGCGCCGGTCAATTGCCGCTGCGCACGCTGTTTGATCAGTTAGAAGCATCCGGTCAGAAGGCGGCTTTGATCGGCGGAGCCTTCGAAGCCTCAGAGCTGGACGCCAAGGCCGCGATCCAACAGGCCTCAGTTATGGCCGCTGCCATCTAGCGGCACTGGACAGGGCGCCTTGCCTGCTGCAAAGCGATTGAAACCACTAGACCCACAAGGGAACTTGACCATGACCGACGGATTTCGCGCCATTGTTCTGCAAGAGGCCGGCAAGCCGGAACTGACCCGGATGACCGATGCTGACCTGATGGCGGGCGACGTCACCGTGGCGGTGGACTATTCGACCATCAATTTCAAGGATGGCTTGGCCCTGACCGGAAAGCTGCCCTCGGCCCGTAAGTTCCCTCTGATCCCGGGTATCGACTTTGCGGGTAAGGTGATTGAATCCTCTCACCCCGGCTTTGCGGTCGGTGACCGGGTGGTTCAGAACGGCTTTGGCGTCGGCGAGAGCCATCACGGCGGCTATGCTGAGCGGGCGCGGGTCAAGGGCGATTGGTTGGTCAAGCTGCCAGACAATATCTCCAACGCGCGGGCCATGGCCATCGGTACGGCGGGCTATACGGCGGCACTTTGCGTCGTGGCGCTGGAAAAGGCTGGGATCACAAAGGATCAAGGCGACATTCTGGTCACGGGCGCAGCGGGCGGGGTCGGCAGTGTCGCCATCGCGCTTCTGTCTGGTCTTGGTTTTCGCGTCGTGGCCTCCTCGCGCCGCGCCGATAGCGAAGCGGACTATCTGATGGGCCTCGGTGCCGCCGAAGTTATCGATGCCGCCGCCCTGTCGGCTGCAGGCGGGCCTCTGGGCAAGGAGCGTTGGGCTGGAGCGGTGGATTCCGTCGGTAGTCACACCCTCGCCAATGTCTTGGCCGCGACCAAATATGATGGCGCGGTTGCGGCCTGCGGTCTGGCGCAAGGGGCGGACCTGCCCTTGACCGTCATGCCCTTCATCCTGCGCGATGTGTCCTTGCTGGGCGTGGACTCGGTCATGGCTCCGCAATCTAAGCGCATCAATGCTTGGGCGCGTCTGGCCAGCGATCTGGACCTTGCCAAGCTCGACGCCATGACCAGCCATGTGAAGCTGGACGAGGTGATCGGTCTGGGCGCGACCATCCTTGCGGGCGGTGTGCGGGGCCGGATTGTGGTCGATCTGATCTAGGGCTTGAGGGTTTCACGATGACGCCGGGATTGATGCAACAGACGCCGCTGCTGATCACGCAGATCATGCAGTTCGCCGCCCGTGCCCATGGCGCGCGGCCCATCGTGTCCCGGCTCATCGACGAGCCGCTCTGGCGCTATGACTATGCAGGCCTTGCCAGCCGCTCGGCGCAGGTTGCTAAGGCCTTGGCCGGGCTTGGCGTTCAGGCGGGTGACCGGGTCACGACCTTGGCGTGGAACACCCACCGGCATCTGGAACTGTTCTATGGCGTGCCGGGCCTTGGCGCTGTGCTCCACACGGCCAATCCGCGCCTGTTTGACGAACAGATCATCTATACGATCGAGCATGCCCAGAGCTGTGTCCTGCTGTTTGACAGCAATTTCGCCGATCTGGTCGCGCGCATTGCCCCGCAGTTGACCACGGTCAAGACCTTCATCCAGATGTCCGATGAGGCGCGCCATCAGCCCGGCGCGGTGGATGCCCTTTGCTATGAGACCCTGCTGGCAGCCCAGAGCCCGGCCATCACTTGGCCCAGTTTTGACGAAAATGCGGGTGCCTTCCTTTGCTATACGTCGGGCACCACGGGCGATCCTAAGGGGGTGCTCTATAGCCACCGGGCCGTGGTGCTCCATGCCATGGCAGCGGGTCTGGCCAGCGCCTTTGGCTTTACCGCCTTTGACGTCGTCATGCCCTGTAGCTCGCTCTATCACGCCACCGCTTGGGGCCTGCCGTTCGTGGCCCCGATCTGCGGGTCCAAGCTGGTCCTGCCGGGCGATAGGATGGACGGCGACAATCTGCACGACCTGATCGAGGGGGAGGGCGTCACCTTCACCGGCGGCGTGCCGACCATCTGGACCAACTATCTGGCCTGGCTCGACAAGGCCGGAAAGACACCCGGCACCTTGAAGCGCGTTGTTATCGGCGGGTCCGCTGTGCCCTTGGCCATGGCCCAACGTTTCCACGAGGCTTATGGCGTCGAGGTTCTCCAGATCTGGGGCATGACCGAGACCTGCCCCTTGGGCGTGGTCGCCACCCCGACCCCCGCTCTGGCAGAGATGGGTGATGAGGCCATGCGCCAAGCCATCTGGACCCGGCAAGGACGCCTCCAGTTCGGTATTGAGCTGAAGATCGTCACCGAAGACGGTCAGGAGGCGCCGATGGACGGCGAGACCTCCGGCGCCCTGATGGTGCGCGGTCCTTGGACCCTGCAACGCTATTTCCGGCAAGAGGCCGACATTACCGACCCAGAGGGCTGGTTCGATACGGGCGACATCGCCACGCTGGACGCCTATGGCTTCATGCGCATCACCGACCGCAAGAAGGACGTCATCAAGTCGGGCGGCGAGTGGATCAGCTCGATTGACCTGGAAAATGTCGCCGTCGCCTGTCCGGGGGTGAAGGTCGCCGCCGTGATCGGTGTGCCCCATCCCAAATGGGAAGAGCGCCCCTTGCTGATTGTCGAAGCCCACGAGGGTGAGAGCGTCACCAAAGACCAGATGATCGCCTTCCTGACCGAGCGGGTGGTGAAATGGTGGCTCCCCGACGACGTCCTATTCGCCCCCGTCCCCCTGACCGCCACCGGCAAGATCGACAAAAAGACCCTGCGTTTGACGTGGGGCGGGCACCTGTCGGCCTAGCCCCTAAGCAATCACCCTTGCCACGGCTGCACCAATGACCGCTTCGGCTTCGCTGGGGCTGAGGTTTTGGTCGCGGCGCAGGCGGTTCCAGCTGTCGAAGCTGAGCAAGAGGTCAAGGGCTTCGACCTTGACCTTGTCGGCAATGATCTCGGGCGACAGGGCATCTTCCAAAATCTTACGAAGGCCCGCGGACATGCGTCTTTGCTCGCTGCCCAGAAAGCTGGATCTGTGCGCAAGGGTTGTGGAGGCGCGTTTAAAGGGGGCGATGCGCTCGAACAGTCCCGCGCGGCGGCTGATGAGGTCGGTGA
>CAISGS010000037.1 GCA_903884915.1 uncultured Caulobacteraceae bacterium
TCTCTTCATAGCGCGATCCACCGACGTTCAAGCCTTGGATGGTCAGGGGCTCGGTCGTGGCCAGATAGGCGAACTGCGCCTCCGCCGACAGGGCCTGAAGCTGGAAGGCGGCCTCCGACTTCTGGGTCGCGATCTCGCCATAGAGGTCATCCATGGCCACCACGATGGTCAGGAAAATCAGGGTCAGGATCGAGATCGTGACCAGCACCACAGGCAAGGCAAAGCCCGCCCGGCTCTTGGCACCGACCGCGCTCATAGGTCCGCATCCGAGATGGTCGGAACGCGGGGGCGACCGCTATCGGCCTTGGCAACGATCAGGGTCTTGCCGTCCTCGGTGGCGATGCGCACGAACAGGACCCGGCCCTTTCCGCGTTCGGACAGGGCATTGGGCGGCGCGCCGGGGGTGATCGAGACGCTATCGGTCCAGGTCACGCCATCGCGCGAATAGGCAAGGCTCGCGCGAGAAGAACCGAAACTCATCAGGGTCTTAGGCGGCTTGGCATCGACGCGGCAAACCAGCAAGGTCTTGCCTTCCACCGTCTCTAGACCCAGCTCCAGCCGCCCAACAGGACCCTGATCGCCGCAGGCCGTGTCGCGGTTGAGAAGGCCGCTGCCGACCAGATGCTGGGCGTCACCCTCCAACGGCAGGGGGTTGTCCCCATCTGGCCGGGTGAAGGCGGCGGCGCGAAAGTCACTCGGTGGGCGGTAGAGGAGCAGGCTGCTCGGCACGATCATCGACGAGACGACCGACTGCAAGGTCAGGTCGCGCATCTGGTCATCGGTGGCGCTCAAGATCCGGTTGCCCAGACCAAAGCCCATCTGACTGCCGCGCGTGCCAATAGACAGGACCACGGTCATGGCAAAGCCGGTGATGGCCAGCGCGATAATGGCCTCTAGGATCGAGAACCCCGCCCGTGACCGCGCCAATCCCATCAGGTCGCCCCCAAGGCCCGCGCCAGCAGATCATCGACCGAGCCGGACTGATAGAGGTGCCCCGCAATCCCCGCCGCCGCCGCCGCCGCCACATCAGACTCACGGTCCCCGATCAGCAGGCTGCGGGCCGGATCGATGGTCCAGCGGTCCATCAGGTCGAGGATCATGCCCGGCCCCGGCTTGCGACGGCGGCAATCGACGGCTGCGGTCCCCTCAGGGCCAAAGTCAGGGTGATGGGGGCAATATTCGAACCCGTCCATATGGGCCCCGATGGCCCAGAGATCGTCCTGCATGGCGCGGTGAAACTGGACAATCGCGGCCTCGTCATAGAGCCCGCGCGCCACCCCGGCCTGATTGGTCACCACGAAGGTGAAGAGGCCCGCATCATTGGCCCGCTTCACCGCCTCGCGCGCGCCGGGCATCCAGCGCAGCTGATCGGGCCGATGGGCATAGCCAATATCCTCGTTCAGCACCCCGTCGCGGTCAAAGAACACTGCCCCGCGCCGCGCCACACCGGGCACAAAGGTCTGGGCCTCGGCCAAGGCTTCGGGAATGCCAATATCGATGAAGGGCCGATCAAAGACCGCGCCCTGCAACCGTCCCTCCGTGACCAGCCCCGGAAAGACGTCCTGTTCCAGCGAGCAGGGCAAGGACCCGATTCGGTCCAGAACCGCGCGGCGCATGGCATAGATGCCGCCATTGATCAGACCCGGCTTTCCCGTGACCTGCTTTTCCAAAAAGGCGGTGATGCGCTCGCCCTCCAGCGTCACCGTGCCATAGCGGTCGGCATTGGGCATGACGCGCAGGGCCAGACGCACCATGGCCTCGGGCGCCAAGGGCCTCGCCAGATCGCGCAGGTTCACATCGAACAGACCATCGCCATTGAACAGCAAGAAGGTCTCGTCGAGCTGATCGCGCGCATAGGTCAGGGCCCCGGCGGTTCCGGCGGGCGCAGGCTCGACCGAATGGACGACGCGCAGACCAAGGCCGCGAATATAGTCGGCCATGGCCTCGAACTGCTCGGCGCGATAGCCGCTGAGCAGCACGATCTCTTCAAAGCCGTGCCGGGCCACCTCGTCGGCGAGCCAGGCAAGGAAGGGCTTGCCCCCCACATCGACCAAGGGCTTGGGCACCTGCTGGGTAATGGCCCCCAACCGGGTCCCCAGTCCCCCCACCAAGAACACGCACTGTTTCAAGACTGAACTCCGCCGACCATCACGCTCTATCGCAGATCATCTTGCCGGAAAAAAGAACCGGCGGGAACGGTCATCGACATCGCCCAGCAGGATCGGCGGCCTTTGCCCCCCCTTCCCGGCCAGTTCAGCGGTCAGACGCTGGCGTTCGGACAGATAGACCTCGCCGAGGGTGGCCGACTGAGGGGCGCTGTCGGCGGGGCGATTGATGCCGCCGGGCTGGGTCGTGGCGCCGTAATGGAGCTGGTGAAAACTGCCCTCGCCCAGCAGCATGACCTCTTGCAGGGCCGAATCAGCGCGGACCTTGTCGAGCAGGGCGTGATTGACCATCCCCCCGCCCAAGGACACGAACCGCTCATCAAAGCCGCCGATCCGGTCCCAGCTCTCACGCGCCATCAGCA
>CAISGS010000038.1 GCA_903884915.1 uncultured Caulobacteraceae bacterium
GACGGGCAACCTCAATGGGCCAACCATCATGCTGGCGGAAAAGGCCGCTGACCATATCCTCGGCAAGCCGCTCCTGCCGCCCTCCAACGCCGACTATTACGAGGCGAGCAACTGGCAGACAGCGCAGCGTTAGGCCTTAGCCGCGCGACAGGGCGGCGATGATCTCGCTCTGACCGCAGATGCCGCAGACCTTGCCCTCGTCGACCAGTAGCACGGCGTGGCCCGTGGCATTGACCAGCTTGATCAGGGTCATTAGCGGGGTGTGAAGGCTGCTGACCGCCATTTGGCCGGATCCCAAGGCTTCGGGATCGGTGGGATTATGGATCAGCTTTAAGTGTTGATCACCGGCCCAAGCGGCGAAGGGCCCGCCTTGTTTGGTGAACTCTAAGCGATAGCGGGTCTGGTCGCTGGGGGCCGATAGGTCGGACAGGGGACGCATGACCGAGGCCCCGGTCAGGACCGACAGCGGGTTCATGTGCCGCACGAACTGGGCCACATAGTCGTTGGCAGGGCGAAGGATGATGTCTTGCGCTTGCCCTGTTTGAATGATGCGGCCCGCCTCCATGATCGAGATCTGGTTGCCGAGCTTGAGCGCCTCGTCCAGATCGTGGCTGACGAACAGGATGGTCTTCTGGACGCGCTCTTGCAGGCCCAGCAACTCATCTTGTAGGCGGCTGCGGATCAGGGGGTCGAGGGCGGAGAAGGGCTCGTCCATCAACAGGATATCGGCATCGGTGGCGAAGGCGCGCGCCAGACCCACCCGTTGCTGCATGCCGCCCGATAGGTCATCGGTCTTGCGATCGGCCCACTCGCTAAGCCCGACGAGGTCTAGCTTCTCATCGACGAGACGGCGGCGCGCAACCTTGTCCATCCCTTGGAATTCGAGACCCAGCCCAACATTGTCACGCACGGTGCGCCAGGGCAGGAGGGCGAACTGCTGAAAGACCATCGCCACGGACTTGCGTCGCACAGCCCGCAGGCTCTGTTCATCGCAAGAGGCGACATCGACCATGCCGCCGAGGTGGCGAACCTTGACCTGTCCACGGCTGACCCGATTAAGCCCGTTGGCGGCCCGCAGAAGCGTGGATTTGCCTGAGCCAGACAGGCCCATCAGGACCGAAATTTCTCCAGCCTTAACGCTGAGATTTGCACCCGCAACGCCGAGAACGACGCCGGTTTCAGCGGCAATGGCGCTGCGATCACAGCCGCTGTCCAGCAAGGTTTGCGCTTGAGCCAAGGCCTGATCTCGCCTCTTGCCAGAGCCCTTAGCGAACAGGATGTCGACCGATTGAAAGTCGATGGCGGTGGTCATGCTACTTCTCCGCCGACTTGGCGCGGGTCATGCGGTCGAGGATGATGGCGAGGAGCACGATGGCAAACCCCGATTCAAAGCCCATGCCGACCTGAACCGTGTTCAAGGCCCGCACCACTGGAACGCCAAGGCCGCCCGCCCCGACCAAGGCCGCAATCACGACCATGGACAGGCTGAGCATGATGCATTGGGTGATACCGGTCACGATGGTGGGCATGGCCGACGGCAGTTCAATGGTCCTCAGCAACTGCCACTTGGTCGCGCCGAAGGCTTGCCCAGCCTCGATCAGGGGCCTTGGCGTTGAGGATATGCCCAGATGGGTCAGGCGTACGGGGGCGGGCAGGGCAAAAATGATGGTCGAGATCAATCCCGGCACCACACCCAGCCCGAACAGGACCAAGGTCGGGATCAGATAGACGAAGGTCGGCAGGGTCTGCATCAGGTCCAAAACCGGATGGAGCGCCCGATAGAGCCAAGGCCTGTGGGCGGATGCTACGCCTAAGGGGACACCGATCAGGGTCGAGATGAGGGTAGAGAAGAGGACCAGAGACAGGGTCTCCAACATCGCCTCCCAATAGCCCTGATTCATGATCAATAGGAGGGCTGCAGCCACGAACAGGGTCAGACGCCATGACCGCTGGAGCAGGTAGGCTAGGCCCGCTATGGCGACCAACAGGGCCAGCGGGGGAACCTGCTTGAGCAGGCCCGTCAGTCCATCGACCGCCCCTTGCACCACAAAGGAAACGCCTTCGAAAAAGCCGCGCCCACCGGTCTTCACGCGCTCCACCAGATCCGTCATGAACGGACCAATGGGGATCTTATGGGCGGTGATCCAGGTCTGGGTGCCAGCCGCGCTGGGCGCAGGTAAGACGGCGCTTTGCAGTGCCCCACCGTCATAGGTCTGGACCCCCTCTAACCATCGCGAGACGGTCTGCGGGTTCTTAGCGATCCACGCCTTGGTCGCAGCCTTAGGCTCCTGATGTTGATCAAGGATCGCGCCCATCAGCAGGCTTTCATCGGCAAGCGTGAAGGACAGGTTCTTGAGCAGCCGTCCGACATTGGGACACTCGGCGCTATAGCCCGCACGGCTGTTGGTATAGATGGTCGCGCCGCCGAAATTGGGGCCGAAACTGTCATCGCCGCCAGTCAGATAGCGCATCTGAAAGCGGGTGTTCATGGGATGCGGTTCCCAGCCCAGAAACACGAACGGTTTCTTGTCGCGCACCGCCCGTTCCACCTCGGCCAACATCCCCTGTTCAGACGACTCCACCAGTGAGAAGCCGCCCAATCCCTTGGCGTTCTTGGCGATCAGGCTGAGGACCTGACGATTTCCGTCGTTGCCCGCTTCCAGCCCGACAATGCGGTGGCCCAGA
>CAISGS010000039.1 GCA_903884915.1 uncultured Caulobacteraceae bacterium
CGGCCATGACCGTCTGGTTGATCGAGGTGGTTTTCATCGCAGGCTTCCTTGGCGATTGATCGAGGATCGCAAGGGCAGCGGCCCGCAGATCACCCGATCGTTAGTTATCGCTATTAAAACCCCATTCAGGTTCCCAACAGCTTAACATGTAAGGAAACTCTAAGGTTATTGAGCCATGCACGTGCAGGCGAGCCAGATCACTCGATCGTTGGCCGGTCCACCGCTGAAATTTCAGGACAGAAGTTTGGTGCCCCCGGTCAGACTCGAACTGACACACCTTTCAGTACTCGATTTTGAGTCGAGCGCGTCTACCATTCCACCACGGGGGCGACCGAGGAGGCGAGCCTTGCAGGCTGCGAGGACCTTCTAGCAATGCCCACCGGCCTGAACAAGTCCCTTGGTCAGGGATTGTGGCCCGAACAGGTCAGCCCGGCTCGACCGTCTGTTCGATGGCGCCAAACAGACTATGGCGTTTGGCATCCCTCATCTCGATACGGACGACATCGCCATATTTCAAAAAGGGCGTCGTGGGCTGCCCATCGGTCAAGGTCTCGACCGTTCGCACCTCGGCCAGACAGGCATAGCCAACGCCGCCAGCCTTGAGGGTCTTGGCCGGTGCGCCCGACGCCTCGCGGTTTGATACGGTCCCAGAGCCAATGATGGTTCCGGCCCCCAAGGCGCGGGTCTTGGCCGCATAGGCGATCAGGGTGCCAAAATCAAAGGTCATGTCGACCCCCGCATCGGGCTCGCCCAGAGGCTGGCCATTGACCGCCACCTCGAGCGCCCCGTGCAGCTTACCTTGCGACCAGGCCGCGCCCAGCCCATCGGGTGTCACCGCGACCGGCGAGAAGGCACTGGCGGGCTTAGAGTGAAAGAAGCCAAAGCCCTTGGCCAGTTCACCCGGCATGAGGTTTCGCAGGCTGACATCATTGGCCAGCATGACGAGACGCACGGCGGCGAGGGCCTCATCTCGCCCCGCCCCCATCGGCACGTCCCCGGTAATGACCGCGATCTCGCCTTCGAGGTCACAGCCATAGGCCTCGTCCGCCAAGGGGATCGGATCGCGCGGACCCAGAAAGCCGTCTGATCCGCCTTGGTACATGAGGGGATCGGTCCAAAAGCTGTCGGGCAGGTCTGAACCTGCCGCCTGACGCAGCAGGGCGACATGGTTCACATAGGCCGAGCCATCAGCCCACTGAAAGGCGCGCGGCAAGGGGCTGGCGGCCTCATGTTCGTGAAACCGCGTGCGGGGCAAGCCGCCGGTCTCCAGACTGTGGGCCAGCGCCCGCAACATGGGCTCACAGCGGTCCCAATCGTCGAGCGCGGCCTGCAGGGTTGGCGCAACCTCATCGGCCAAAACATACCAAGCCAAGTCATTGGACACGACGACCAGACGACCATCTCGGCCAGCGACAGAACCGGATTTGAGCGATGCGAGCTTCATGGAACATCTTCCCTATGGGCCCTCAAGGGGCGCGGACTTGGTGGCTTAGGGAATGTGGACACGATTTTTTCCGTTCCACCAGAGGCTTTAAAGTCCCACCCTGCGGCGCGGGGGCACAAGACAGGAACGCCGGAGTCTGGTAGCGGGAAGGCATAAGTCTGGGAGCCTCCATGCTGCACCGCCTCTATCATCAGGTCCTATCCCTTGCTGGCCATAGGTTGGCGGGTCTTTGGCTGGCCATTGTCGCCTTTGCTGAG
>CAISGS010000040.1 GCA_903884915.1 uncultured Caulobacteraceae bacterium
GACCTCAGCAACATCCCTCAAGGGGCGGGCGTTGACGATCTGGAAAGGGGCCTTCAACGACAGGCCATTCGCGGTAGGATCACCGGCGAGAGTTAAAAAGTTATGGTTGAAACTGGTGGTCTTGAGTGTCTGACGGCCTGTATTTCTGAGGCTATGTTCGACCAACAATTCCGGCTTGCCCGGCACAAGACGCAGGGTCTTGATATAGACGTAACCATAGAGGCCGTCCTTGGACTGAACCACCTGCTGGAAAGTGACATGGTCGCGGGCGGAACGGGTTGTCCACTGCCCACCATCGATAATCTCATAGGTCTTGAAGCTGCTATAGGCCGCGCCGTCATCGGGCTTACGCAGAAGGCCTACGCCGATCTTAAGGAAGACACCGCCGGGTGCCGCATCAGCCCAGCTTTGGGGGCCACTGGCGTCGTAGGCGTCAACCGGACCAAGGACGGCCGTATTGGGCCCCGAGACGATCTTTCCTTTGAAGGTGACAAAATCTCGAACATTGGGCGCAATCTGGTCGAACCATGTCCCAAAGATGGCTTGGCCATGGACGGTGAGGCTCGAAATTAAGCCGGACCAGTCAAACCGTGTGCCGCGGTAAAAGCCCGCATGCGCGTCTGGAAGTAGGACAGTGGCATCGATCTGCCCATTGGATATTTTGGCGTAGGGAGCGCTGGCTAGACGAGCGCTCACATCGACCAGGTCGATAGGGTCAGGCGCAGGTGGCCGGGCGGGTGGGGGTGGTGTCTGGGCAAGTGCCATGGCGGGCGACAGAAGTCCTAGCAGAAGGATTGGAAATCGGCTCATCTGACCCCTACATCCTCAAAGCTAGTCTGGTCGTCAAAAGAAAAGACCCGCATCAGCCTAAACGGATACGGGTCTCTTAACATTAGAACTTGAAGCGAAGGCCGGTCGTGAAGTAGCGGCCGATTACGTCATAACCATAGGGTGTCGGATAGGCGAAACCCGGATTGCCGGTGAAGGATGTCGACGCATAGAGCGGGGCATCTTGGTCGGTCAGGTTGCTGACGGTCAGGAACAGAGATCCTGCATGGTCACGCCAAGCCACGTCGTAGCTCACATTCAGGTCGACATAGGTGATCGCTGGAATGTTCGGATCTGAATAGACCAGAGTTGGGTTTGAGCTCGGGTGCAGTTCGGTCCAGTGACGGAAGGTCAGGTTGGTCGAAAGCTTGTTGAGCTTGTAGCCGAGTGAGAGATTGATGCGATATTCTGCAGGCGCTGGCGAGCCAGGGCCCAAGCTAGCGGCACCGGCTTGGTTCAGCGTCACGGCTGTTGGCAGGGCCCGCGACTTGATGACGGGCTGATGAGAGACCAGCAGGCGCATATCGACATTACCGGCAAGTGGAGCCGCAATATCAGCCAAATCGAAATTGTAGCTCGTCTCGACGTCAACACCATGGGTGTAGGTGTTGGCGATGTTGAGGCTCTGGTTCAGGATGGTCGTTGGATAGTTGGCTGCAGAACGATCGCTAAAGGGAAGCGACCGAACATAGAGCGAGCACAGAGGGCTGGTGCCATTGGATCGCTCACACTCCTGCTGAGTGGCCGTATTGTTGCCGCCGACACTGCCAATCGCGTTTTCAATCACGATATTATAGTAGTCGACCGAAACGCTGAACCGGGGCAGCCAATGAGGCTGATAGACCAGACCGGCAATATCGGTATCGGCCACTTCGGGCACGAGGTTTGGGTTGCCTTGGCTAGACGTATTGGTAAAGCCCGCAACGCCAGTGTGCAGATCGGTATAGCCGGTGATCGAAAGCGACTTGCCCGCATAGAGGTCGTTCAGTGTAGGCGCACGGATGTCGCGTGACCGGACCAATCGGAACCGCAGATCTTCGAAGGGACTATAGTTCAAGCCAACCTTCCAAGTCTTTGCAACGCCGCTGGTCTTATAGTCGGTGTAGCGATAGGCCCCGTTCAATTCCAAGCTCTTGGCCAGGAAGGCATCTTTGAGCAGGGGGATCGCGGTTTCGGCGTTCATTTCCCAAACCGTGTTAGAGCCGCTAGCAGGCGCAACCACGTTGCGGGTCCAAACCTGTGTGCCCGTGGTGAATGGGCCGCGCAGGCCTGTGAAGTCAGGGCGGGTATTTGGATTGTCGCTGGTCGATTGGACCATGCTTTGCGAGCGATATTCATAACCTGCCGCCACGGACACAGGTCCAGCCCAAGTGTTGAACACGTCGCCCGTGATGTTGAAGGCGACGTCATCAATACGGTTGGTGGTCTGGAACTGAGTGGTGCCGAAGATGTAGTTCATCGCGGCTTTGGACGGGCGACCATCACCGAACAGGTTCATGGGCACGCAGCCGGGATAGAGGCCCGGATTGGTGATGGTTACGCGACAGACAATATTGCCGGTAGAATCTTTGACCGCATCGATAGCGGCATAGAACCGTGGATTGTTCACATTGTAACGTGAAGGTAGGCGCACACGGCCTTCGCCATGGGTGTAGTACCCTTCCCAGGTCCACTTGTCGTCTAGCTTGCCTTGAAGACCCAAGGTCAGCTGGAGGCCCGTGGTCAGGGCATCCATCTCGATGGCATTACCAAAGTC
>CAISGS010000041.1 GCA_903884915.1 uncultured Caulobacteraceae bacterium
AGAAGGGCGTCAGCGCTGAGGGCTCGCAAGCCCGCCAAGCCGCCGGGAGCCACCTTGTCGCCAAAGTTCTTGCCCGTGGTTTCGCCCGAGTCCATGCCGTTCACGGCGGTCTTCAGGTCCGGCATAGAATAGAAATAGGCCCCGCTCTCGCCGATGGCCTTGTGGAACAGGCCCTCGGACAGGGGGGTCGCCAGTTGCAGGCTAACCGCCCAACTGCCCGCAGACTCCCCAAAGATGGTGACATTGTTGGGATCGCCGCCAAAGGCCGCGATATTGGCCTTGACCCATTTCAGAGCCGCGACCTGATCGGTGACGCCATAGTTACCTGAGGCCCCTTGGCCATTTTCCGCCGACAGTTCGGGGTGCGCAAAGAAACCGAAAATGCCGAGGCGATAGTTGATGCTGACCACCACCACGCCTTTTTTGGCCAATTCCGTACCGTCATAGTTTGGCGAAGACCCTGCGCCGCCGACAAAGCCGCCGCCATGGATCCAAACCATGACAGGGGCCGCCCCGCGCTTGATCTCGCCGCCCTTGGCCGGGGTCCAAACATTGGCATAGAGGCAGTCTTCGCTGGTCACATCGCCGGGCTCAAAATAGAGCACGGGCTGGGTCTTGCCGGGGCCGAAGGTCAAGCTCTCGGGCATGGTCATCTGCATACAGGCAGGACCGGCGGTCTTGGCGCTGCGAAGGCTGAACCAGGCCGGTGCAGGCTCGGCATGTTTCCAACGACGCACGCCGACCGGCGGCACAGCGTAGGGAATGCCTTTAAAGACGGCGATACCGTCCTCTGCTCCGACCTCGCCCAATAGTTGGCCCTGAGGGGTGGTTAGTCTCATATCCGCTGCCGAGGTTAGCGCCCCTCCTGCGAGAGAAAAAACCATCGTAAACCCAAGGGCTTGAGCCTTGCGCAGCATCGACATGGTAACCACTCCCCTGCCCCGATCGCGCGTTCACGCCGAGGTTTGGATCAGACTATGAGATCATTGTGACATTAGATAGAGGTCGGCGCGATCAGGCCCGAAGACCCAATCGCGCCTAAAGCCTCTTAGTGCTTCCAACCCAACCGCACACCAACCGTGCGCGGACGCAAGGTGCCGTAACGGTTCAGCGAGTAGTTGGCCGCATCGATAAAGATCGGCGACTGGTTGTTGCCAAGGTTCTCGGCATAGAGCACCGCCTTGAGATTACCCTTAGCCCAGCCCAGGCTGACATTGACGTTCTGGTAGGCAGGGATCTTGGCAAAGGCCGCGTTCGGGATCTTGGCACCTGCCGTATTGGGGAAGGTGTTGACGTACTCCCCAACATGCTGGGCGTCGATGCGAGCATAGAGATCTGAGCCATCGGCCAAGGTCCAACCGTACTTGGCATAGGCCCCAGCCTTAAACTCTGGTGAAGCCAGTTTCGCGCCGACGACGGCACCCGAGATCAGAGATTCCGTCGCGGTCAGTTCGGTGACCTCGGCGCTCTGGATTGTGGCGTTGAAACCGCCTTCGAGATGCTCATTGATCAGGGCATCCACCTCGGCCTCTAGACCGATCGAGCGGGCCTTACCGACGATGCCGACATAGGGCGTTGCATCCGAAGAGCGGACGAGCGGCACCTGCATTGGACCCCAATCAATATAGTAGGCCGCAAGCGTGGTCCGCAGACGTCCATCAAGCCAAATATTCTTGGCCCCCAGCTCATAGTTCCAAAGCGAGTCTGCCTCGGCCATGACCGGAATGATGGCGGGATCGTTTGGATTGATCGCGCTCTTGCCGCCATTGCTGGCCGAGGGGCCATTGGGGTGGCTGCGGCGGAAGCCTTGTGAGGCTAGGCCATAGTAGGTCTGATCAGCGCTAGGCTGCCATTCCAGACCGAACTTGCCGATCAGCTTGCTCTTCTTGCCCGTCGAGTTGGTGCGCGCGACCGATGGCACCTTGACGATGTTGGAGCCACCATAGCCAAAGATCGAGGTGAAGATCGAGGGGATCAGGGTTGGGGTTTGGAAGCCAATACCCTTGTCCTCATCGATAAACTCATATTTCGACGCCCGCGCACCGGTCGTGAAGGTCAAGCTGTCGGTGAAGTGGTAGCTGACCTCACCATAGAGCGCGGCTTCGAAGTTTTTCTTGTTGCGCAGGTCCATGCTGGTATCGGCATTGGGCGTGCGGATCGGCGCAAGACCGGTGATCTTCAGCGCGGCCAAGAAGGACTGAGGCACGTTAAAGCTGTCGGCATAGTCGCTCTTCTGGTCCAGATAGAAGGCACCGGCGACCCAGTCGAGCTTGCCACCCTTCTTGGAGACAAGACGGATGTCTTCAACCACCGAGTCCGTGTCGATCTTTTCTTGGAAGTAGAAGGGCATGACCGCGGTCAAGACGGCGTCCAGATCGAGGTTCCAACCGGTCTTGGACTTGGCAAAGACGGTGGCCGAGGTCAGGTCCGCAAAGCCCAGATCATACTCAATCGTGGCATTGTAGCTGTCGAGATCAACATCCACCGCGAAGGGGAAATCGCGCTTGGCGATGTTGCGGCCTTGGGTCGGATCATAGAGCGAGGAGTCGCCAACCTTGTTGTGATCGCTGGTGACCATGAAGGTGGCGTTCAGCTTGTCATTGGGCTGCCAACGCAAGGAGCCACGAACGCCCCAGTCA
>CAISGS010000042.1 GCA_903884915.1 uncultured Caulobacteraceae bacterium
ACTGATACGCGGTGTGTAGGGCGTGTCGGTCAAGGTGATGGTCCTGCAGCGTCTCTAAATTCCGGCCGATTCTGCGCCGCAATGAGAACGAATGTAGCACAGACCGCGCTGGGCTTAAGGGGCGTGGCCGATTATTGCTGCCGCGCACTATGGGCGAGGGCCGCGACACGGCAGGCGGAGGCGAGAAGGCGACCTTGCCGGGCCTGATCAATCTCTCCGATGAGCCCTGCAAGGCTGAGCCCTCGGCCCTCGGCCATGGCATCGAGAACGGCCCAGAACTCCGGCTCCAACGCGACAGAGGTGGCGTGGCCCGACAGGTTGATTGAGCGTTTGCGTAGACCGTTCATTTGAAGTGTCTCGAAACCCTTCTAGATTGAGCTCGTAACGCTACGGCCCTTGACAAAAAGTGACGGGGGCGTCAGCTTTTGGCATTCCTTAAGGGTGATATCATGACCGCTGTCGATCTTGCCATAGACTCACGGCCCGAGCTGTCGGTGTCTGACCGGCCCTATGACTATAGCATCCGTCCCTTGGCTGCCTTGCGCGCCTTGAAGAAGCTGATCGCCAATAAGGAAGACACCGAACAGGTGTTCTTGATCATGCAGGCCCTATCGGGCCGCTCGACCCCTCGCGGCTATGCGAGGTTGCTTGATAGCCCCGAAGGCGGCCGCCAGGCCTATCTGCGCGAAGAACTGTCCCATCGTCTGATGGATCAGGCTTGGGTGGCAAGCTTTGCGCCCGGAACGGTCGGCGCGGCCTATCGCGACTTCATCGCCCCGCTCGGCTTGACGGCCTATGGCCTAGCCGAAGATAGCCGCAAGGTGAACGGCTCCATCGAGGTCGCCCATCCGGTGGCTTGGTATGGTCGCCGCATGCGCGATGTGCACGATATCTGGCACGTCCTTACCGGCCATGGCACGGACGCGCTGGGCGAGGGCTGCGTTGTGGCCTTTTCCTATGCCCAGACCAAGAGCTTCGGTTTTGGCTTCATTGCGATGGGCGCGGCCTATCAACTGTCGAAAAGTAAGTCTCGGTTACCCTACGCCAAAGCGATCTGGCAGGCTTGGCGCAATGGCACCAAGGCCAAATGGCTGGCTGAGCAGGACTATGAGCGCCTGTTCGCCGAACCCCTCGATCAGGCCCGCGCTCGCCTGAACATCGCCCGCCCGACGATCTATGAGTCGATCCCTGCGGGTCTGCGTGACGGGTCGATGGCGGCTTAAGAGCGCGTAGAAACAAGGCCCCCTTCTCCCTTCTCCCTTAAGGGGGAAGGGCCGGGGATGGGGGTGCAGCGGCTGGGGATTACCAACCGTCAGTGCGTCTGTTGCGGACCATCGGCAAGGCCAGCGGGTGGGACACCCCCCCATCCCTAGCCCTTCCCCCTCAAGGGGGGAAGGGAACCGCAACCGCTTAAGGTCTGCCACGTCCTCGTGCTTCGACAGGCTCAGCATGAGGAAGGCGGATAGGTTGCCATTCATCCTCATCCTGAGCCTGTCGAAGGATAGGCTGCATCCACAGAAATCCCTTCCAAGCAAGCGCTACTATTTGTGGATAGGTACCTTGCGTTAACGGGTACCTTGCCGTATACACTCCCTAAGTGAAGAGGAGTGCGCGTTTGACCGAAGCCATTCAGATCCAGTTGAAGCGGGGGGTTCTCGAGCTTTGCGTGCTCGCCGTCCTGTCCCGAAATGACGCCTATGCGTATGATATTGCCGCCCAGCTCGCCAAGGCGATCGATATGGGGGAAGGCACGATCTACCCGCTCATGCGCCGCATGCAGACGGACCGGTTGGTGGAAACCTATCTGGTCGAGAGCTCGTCCGGTCCGCCGCGCAAATATTACAAACTGACCACATCGGGACGGGCCAGCCTTGCGGCCCAGACCATCGAATGGACGGCCTTTTCCGAGGCCGTCAACGCCATCCTGGGAGCACCCCAATGAACCGAGAGACCTTTGTTGAGAAACTCAGGACCGGGTTGCGCGGCTTGCCGCAGACCACGGTCGATGAGGTCATGGCCGACTATGAAGCGCATTTTTCGGAGGGCCTGCAGGCGGGGCGCACGGAAGATGAGATCGCCAGCGCGCTGGGTGATCCGGCACGGCTGGCCCGCGAACTGCGAACCGAGGCGGGTATTCGCCGCTGGGAGTTGGAACGTAATCCGTCCTCAGCGGCGGGTGCGATCTTCGCGATCCTCGGCCTTGGGGTGATCGATATTGTCATCCTCTTGCCCATCCTGCTGCCGGTCGCGGCAACGCTTCTGGGCTTCATGGTGGCGTCGGTCGGGATCTTTACCGGCGGAGCGATCATCTTCGTCGCCGGGCCCTTTGCTGGCATTGGCCACTATATCGCCGCCGTTATGTTTGGCGGGCTAAGCCTGATGGCGGGAGGTGTGTCGCTCGGCGCTCTGACGGGCCTTGTGTCTATCGGTTTCGTCAATGGCTTGGTCTGGTTTGGACGCCTGCACATGCGTCTGTTGAAACCTGTTCTTGAATCTTCGGAGGTCCGTCCATGATCCGCACACTTATCTTGGTCACAGTCGTCGGGTTTTTCCTGTCCATCGGGTCGATGGTTGCCGCCATCGGCTTTGCGGGAGGCCCAACGGGTATTCACGCTCTGCTACAGAACCTAAAGTTCAATAAAACGATCAATTGGACCTATTCGACCACTGATGACAATCGCACGACCCCCGTAACAGGGCCGGTGGTTAGCCGCGACTTCACGTGGACAGCGTCGGATCGGTTAGAGGTCAATGACGTTGCCGAGATCACCTATATCCAGGGCCCGGTCACGAAGCTGACCATCGAAGCGCCAAAATCTGTGCTCGATAGGATTGAGATCGAGGACGGAACCATCTCGCGTGACGATCATTATGATTGGGACGGGAAGCTTAAAGTCACCCTGACTGCCCCCAACGTCCATCAGTTCGAACTGGGCGGCGTCCAGTCCCTGACCCTGCGCCAGTTTGATCAGAAAGACTTGGAGATCAACCTCTCTGGAACAGGCAGCGTGAAAGGTACGGGCAAGGTTAAGGCCCTGTCTCTCGATATTTCGGGTGCGGGCTCGGCCGATTTGGCGGGGATGCAGATGGAGCGTGCGGATGTCAGCCTGTCGGGTGCGGGTTCGGCCAAACTGGGTCCCCGTGACAGTGCCAACATCGCGATCTCTGGCATTGGCGGCGTCGAACTGACCCGCAAACCCGCGAGCCTCTCCACCAGCATTTCCGGCTTGGGTCAGGTCAAGCAGGTGGGCGAGGAGATCTGATTTCGGAGAAGCCCCCCAACCCCCTTCTCCCTTGAGGGGGAAGGGCCGGGGATGGGGGTGCAGCGGTTGGGAATTACCATCCGTCAGTGCGTCTGTTGCGGACAATCGGCAAGGGCAGCGGGTGTGATACCCCCATCCCTAACCCTTCCCCTCAAGGGGGGAAGGGGACGTTAACCGCGAGCCTCAGCGGATGTTCCCCTGGGTTGCTTCGGCGCTTCGCGCCTCGCAATGACGCGGAGAAGAAGCACCCCCTCCGTGTTCCCCGCGAAGGCGGGGACCCAGACCCTTTCACTCAGGCTGTAATCGACCCACTGGGTCCCCGCCTGCGCGGGGAAAACGGAAGAACGAAAAAAAGGCCCTCACCCAAC
>CAISGS010000043.1 GCA_903884915.1 uncultured Caulobacteraceae bacterium
ATGCCGCCCTTGACCGATGTTCCCGCGCCGGTGGCCTCGTCGTCCGTCCTGCCCCCCGCGCTCACATCAAAGCCTGCCGCCGCGCCGGTTGTTACTGCGGTCGTGCCAAAGCCTTCCGCGCCAAAGCCTCTTGCGGGTAAGCCCGTGGTGACGAAGTCCGCCCCTGCTAAGCCCATCGCTCCAACACCCGCGCCGGCAAAGCCGGTTGCCAAGCCTAGCGCTGCTGCGGCAGAGCCGGTCAGATGACGTTTCAGACCTCTCGTCAGACAGCAGCACGCTCGATGGATGCGTGGAACTGGTTGGCCGTTCCCACCCTGACCTGCCTGATGCTGACCCTGCTATTTGCCTTGCCGATCAGGGTGTTTGGTCTTGTGCCGCCAGAGCCCGTCTTTTTGATGGTTCCGGCCTTTGTCTGGGCGGTGATCCGTCCGTCGATCCTGCCGCCGATTGTTCTGATGGTCTCTGGGCTATTGATTGACATTCTGTGGGGTGCGCCCTTGGGTCTTTGGGGTTTCTCATTGCTGTTTGGCTATGCCGGTGTTCTGGCCTCACGCAGTTTCGCCAGTGGACAGGGCCAGTCGATGAATTGGGTCTGGTACGCCATCACCTGCCTGATCGTTGAACTGACCGCCTATCTCGTGACCCTTATCGATCTTCAAGCCGCGCCCAGCATCGTTGGGGCCTTTTGGCAGTGGGCGGTGACAGCAGCGCTCTATCCCTTTGCCCACCAGTTGATTGAGCGGTTCGAGGACGCGGACGTCCGGTTCAAATGAGTGAACCGTCGATCTTCTTTTCTGAGGTCAATGAGCGTCAGGGCGTTTTCAACCGGCGCGCCTTTCTCATGGGGGGATTGGCGGGCGGCGGCATCTTGGCGCTCGGTGGGCGATTGGCCCAGCTTCAGGTGCTGGAGTTTGACCGCTATCGCCTAATGTCAACGGAAAACCAGTTCAATTTCCGCCTGATCCCACCACCCCGTGGCCGGATTTTGGATCGGTTTGGTGTGGAGCTCGCCTCCAACAGGCCCAATTTCCGCGTGTTGCTGGTCCGGGACGAGATCAATGATATTGACGGCACGCTCGATGCCCTGTCGCAACTGATCCCTATTACCCCTGAGCGGCGCAGGCAGTTGCTGCGTGAAATCTCACGCAGTCCCAAGCTGGTGCCGGTGGCCGTGGCCGAGGACCTGACATGGGAAGAGTTCTCACGCGTCAATGTGCGTACGCCCGAGCTGCCGGGCGTCACGGCCGACATGGGCGAGGCGCGGGTCTATCCTCATGGCGGGGCCTTTGCCCATGTGGTCGGCTATGTGGCCAAGGTTTCGGACCGCGATATCGCTGCAGCGGGCCTTAATCCCGATCCCCTGCTGCACCATCCCGGCTTTCGTATCGGTAAGCAGGGCGTGGAAAAGGCACTCGATATCGTCCTGCGCGGCAAGTCCGGCGCGGTGAAGACCGAGGTCGATGCCCTGGGCCGTGAGGTGCGCAAGGATCCTGAGGGCGATATCAATCCGGTTGCAGGCAAGACCGTCGTCCTGTCCCTCGATGCCGACGTCCAGAGCCGGGCGCTGGAAGTGCTCGGAGAGGAAAGCGGCGCCTGCGTGGTCATGGATATACAGTCCGGCGACCTGATCTGTATGGCCTCTGCCCCCAGCTTTGACGCGAACCAGTTCGTCAAGGGCCTGTCCTCGGCGGAATATCGTGCCCTGTCCGAATATGAACGCCGCCCGCTGCTCGATAAGGCCCTGTCAGGAACCTATCCGCCGGGCTCGACCTTCAAGCCGATGACGGCCTTGGCGGCTCTTGACTCTGGCCTGGTCAATCCAAACGAGACTGTGGTCTGTTCGGGTCAGATGTGGTTCGGCAATCGCTTTTTCCACTGCTGGAAGCGTGGCGGGCACGGACCTCAAACGATGCACGATGCGATCAAGAACTCGTGTGACATCTATTTTTATCAAGTGGCCCTAAAGATCGGTCCTGACCGCATCGCGCGCGTTGCAGAGGCCTTTGGTATGGGCCAAACCTTCGAGATCGGTATTTCGGGTCAAAAGGCTGGGCTGGTTCCATCGACGGCTTGGAAGCGTCGGCAATATAAGCAGCCTTGGTATCCGGGGGAGTCCCTCAGCTTCGGGATCGGGCAGGGGGCACTGTCGGCCAATGCCCTGCAACTGGCCGTTATGACTGCGCGCTTGGCCAATGGGCGCAAGGCGCTCAATCCTCGCCTGATCAAGTCGATCGGCGGCGTTGAGACCCCCAGCGGTGCGGCAGCAGCCGACCTGCCGTTCAGGCCTGAGCATATGGAGCTGGTCCGATCGGGTATGGCTGCGGTAGCCAATGACACCACCGGTACGGCTTACCGCGCCAGTCAGTTGGGTCTTGGCCCGGTGCTGATGGCGGGCAAGACGGGTACGGCGCAGGTTCGGGTCATTAGCCGCGCCGAGCGGGCTAGTGGCGTGCGCACGAACGAGTCGCTGCCTTGGCGCCTGCGTGACCATGCGCTCTTTGTTGCCTTCGCGCCCTATGATGCGCCGCGCTATGCCCTCTCGATCATTGTCCAGCACGGCGGAGGTGGAGCGGCGGTTGCGGCCCCTATGGCGCGGGAAATTATGCGTGTGGTCTTGCTGAAAGATGCCGCTATCCGCGCCCGGATTGAATCGCCCCTGCCCATGCCTGAGGCTCCTGTTTCTGCGACGGGTGAGGTCGAGGGCGAGGCCCCGCCGCCGCCCAGCGAGACGATCTTGCCTGCGGCTGCACCCACCGTTTCGGGAGGCCCGACCCCATGACCGCGAGCGCCATTACCCGTCCGGGTGAACGGGACCGCTTGATCGTCAAGCTGGCCCAGATCGACTGGACCTTTACGCTGGTCCTTTGCCTGATCGCGGCCACGGGCGCGGCCATGCTCTATTCCATTTCAGGCCTGTCCTGGGAGCCATGGGCTGCCAAGCATCTGGTTCGGTTCGGACTCTGTCTGGCCCTGATGATCGTGTTGGCAACAGTGGATGTGCGGATTTGGTTTATCTCGGCCTATCCGGTCTATGGATTTGGACTGCTGCTCTTGATCGCTGTTGAGGTGATGGGAGATGTGTCACTGGGAGCGCAGCGCTGGCTTGATCTGGGTGTTGTGAGACTGCAACCCTCTGAAATCATGAAGATTGGCTTAGTTTTGGCCTTGGCGCGTTTCTATCACGGACTGTCGGCGGAGGCGGCGAGGTTCTCATGGCGTC
>CAISGS010000044.1 GCA_903884915.1 uncultured Caulobacteraceae bacterium
ATCAGGTCGACTAGCGGGGCCGCGTCTATTTGCGGCCCGTCACGCGATCAAGGAACGCGTTTACGCGCCCCATGACTTGCTTGTTGACCTCATAGCCCCGCTCTGGCGTCGCGGCGACGAAGCTGTGGTCGACATCGGATATGATCAATAGCTCGGCGTCGACACCCTTGGCTTTGAGCGCGTCGTTAAGGCCGATTGACTCTCGAACCGGGACTTGGCGGTCTAGGGTTCCGTGGATGATCAGGTGCGGCGGGGTCTTATTAGTCAGATAGGCGAGGGGAGCCGCTGACTCGATGAGTGCGACCGGACAGTTGGCGGGTTCACATCCAAGATATCGGCCCGAGGGTGTAAAAATGCCTTTTTCAGCAGCAGGAGGCGGGCCTGCGTCTTGGGTTTTGAAATCGGTGACGCCGTACCAGTCGATCACGCCCTGGACACATTCTGCATCTTTGGGTGCTGGGTGAGTGGCGGCATCGGCTAGCATGCGGGGTGGCAGGCTCGCGACGTTGCAGCTGGCTCCGACGATGGTAGCGATCTGGCCACCCGCCGATGCACCCCAAACTACGGCCTTGGCAGGATCGATGCTGTAGGTCGCGGCGTGGGCGCGAAGCCATACGATCGCCGACTTCACATCAATGATCGGGGCGGGAAACTTGGCTTCGCCACTGAGCCGATAGCTCACGCTTGCGACCACATAGCCTCGCTGCGCTATTGACGCCAAGGTTTGAGGCCAGTTGGGAAATGTTCCTGCCAGGCGCTTTTCGCCGCGTTCCCAGCCGCCGCCATGGACATACACCACCAGCGGATAGGGGCCTTTGCCCTTGGGTTGATAGATGTCGAGACCGAGGGGACGCGAGCCAATCACGGTGGAATAGACGATGTCTGGATGGCCGGTGACGCCGCCGTCAAAGGTCGCGTCATGGCTAGGATATTGCGAAACAGAAGGGACCGGTTGTGCCAGAGCCGGTGCGGCGGTCAAAATCAGCGTCATCAGGCCAGAGGCCAGCAGTGCTCCACGCAATGTTCCAACAGACGTCATTTCCAACTCCCGAGCCATGGTTCCAGTCTCTAAAACGAACTGGTTCGTAACAACTATAGCCCCACCAATGGGGCTATAGGAAACACTGTTTCGCCCGGTCCAACCGCCTTATGGGACAGTGGTGAGCCTCACTCGCCTGTGGTCGGCATCTCGATCCGCACGACCGGTCCTAAGATGACGCTGTAAGAAAACACGCCGATCAAGGCCACCACTGTGATGAAGCCCAGTGCCCACACGAAGGAGCCTGTGGCCGCGACCACGAAGCCGATTACGAGGGGAGTGACGATCCCTGCCAAGTTGGCGCAGAGGTTGAACATGCCCGCTGTCAAGCCGATCAGAGGCTTGGGAGCGATGTCTGTCAAAAGGGTCCAGCCCAGATTGACCATGCCCTGTCCAAAGAACGCGACCGACATGACGGCGATGACGAGCTTGTCGTCACTGACGAAATTCGCGACCGCGATCGTTGCGGTCAGCATCAGGCCGGTGATGATGGGTACCTTGCGGGCTATGCTGGCGGACCCGGTCTTGCGCAGCAGGTAGTCCGAAACAATGCCGCCCGTGACGACACCAATCGAGGCAGCAATGAAGGGTAGAACCGCGAAGATCCCGACCTTAAGCCAGCCCATATGACGTTCTGTGGCCAAATAGGTTGGAAACCAGGTCAAGAAAAACACGAGCGTTGAATTGCCAGCGAACTGGCCAATCGCCGCGCCAACCATCTGCCGCTGACGAAACAGGAACCCGACGTTTTTCCATTGGAATAGAACCTTCTCGGCCGTGTCGCCAAGGCCGCCGCCCGCTGCGATGTGGTCCAGTTCGGCTTGGTTGACCCGCTTGCTTTGGCTGGGGTCCCGATAGGTGGCCAGCCAAATGCCGCCGAACACAACCCCGACCGCACCGACGATGATGAACAGGGCGCGCCATCCCAGTGTTCCCGAGATCCAGAACAGCAGGGGGCTGAGAAAGGCGAGGCCGACATATTGCCCCACTGAATAGACACCGGTGGCCGTGGCTCGCTCCTTTTGAGGGAACCAGGTCGACAGGATGCGGCTGTTGGACGGAAAGCACGGTGCCTCAGCGACGCCCAAGCCCAGCCTCATGGCCAGAAGCGAAGTCAGCCCTCCGGCAAAGCCTTGAAGCAGCGTGAAGGTCGACCAAAGGGTCACCGAGAAGAAGTAGGTCAGTCGAACGCCAATCTTGTCCAGCAGCACGCCACCGGGTATTTGCGACGCGGCATAGCTCCAAGAAAAGATCGAAAATACCAGGCCCATCACCGCGGCGTTTAAGCCGAGGTCCTTGCTCATCAAGGGGGCTGCAACACTAATGACCGATCGATCAAGATAGTTGATCGCTGTACCGACCGTCACGAGGGCAAGGATGCCGAAGCGTGCGTGACTTGGTTTCGTTGCATTAGACATGGCGGTTTCCATCCCAGATGGCC
>CAISGS010000045.1 GCA_903884915.1 uncultured Caulobacteraceae bacterium
CCATCTGGCGACGGGCCAGCTCAAGGCCATGCCCTTCCCTGATGGCGCGCGCTTCGCCATGAGCGCTGTCACCTTGGCCAACAACCAGCCATCCGGTGCGGTGAGCGACTTCTTGGCGGCCTTAGGGCAATCTTGGACGCCCAACGCCCTACCCTAACGCAAAGGTGGACCGAGTGTTGTCAAAGGACCAACAGCACAGGTCGATGGCCATTCGATCATACCCAAGTGATGGCCTAGTTCTGGGAAACATATCCTCCGAGACCCATCCCGGCTAAAGAGGGCATTATCCCTCACCCTCGTTGAGTCCAACGGCAAGCTGGAGATCCGCAAATGAGCCAAGACCCCATCTTTGACCGCGCATGGACCCACATTAAGGCGCAGCGCGAGGGCTATATCGCGACCATCAGCCTGAATCGGCCCGAGGCGAAGAACGCGCTCAACGACTTACATATGCGCGAGTTGATCGAGGTTGCTCAGGCCCTGAGGCTGCGCCACGATATCCGGGCCGTGATCCTGACCGGTGGGACGGAAGGCTTCTCGGCTGGAGCCGACCTGAACGTCGCCAAGACCCGCGTCGCGGCACCGCCGACCCTGATCGAGTTGCGGTCGCTCTATTCCATCGGGCCGGACCTGTGCAAGGCCTGGGAAGAGATCGAAGCGGTCACCATCGTGGCCATAGAGGGCTTTTGCATCGGCGGCGGCTGTGCCTTGGCGGTCTCATGCGATTTTCGCATCATGGCCGAGGGAGCCTATATGCGCCTGCCGGAAATCCCGCTCGGCATGAATATGAGCTGGCGCAGCATTCCGCGCATTGCCAATCTGGTTGGCCCGGCCCGCGCCAAGCAGTTCGTGATGTTTGGCGAGCCTGCTGATGCCCAAACCTGCCTGACCTGGGGCATGGCCGAAGAGGTCACCCCAAAGGGCGAGGCTATCGCGGCGGCCCAGCGCTGGGCGCAGAAGGTTGTCGCCCTACCGCCCATCCCCGTGCGCATGACCAAGGAAGCGGTCAACGCGACCGTCAATGCCAACAATCGCGCCACCAGCGTCATGGACCGGGATCAGTATCTGCTGATGGCCCGGTCCAATGACTATAAGGAAGGCGTTAGTGCCTATCTGCAAAAACGCACCCCCGACTTTAAGGGCGACTAGGGCCTTCGCCTATGACCGGGGCTTCAGCTTCAGCAGCTTGGACAGCAGCGTTCCCTTCTGCGCCAGATCGTTGGCCGAGGCCCCGACCGCCATCTGATAGGTCCCGGCATCGACGCGCCAAGCGCCAGCGGTCTGGTCCCAGTTGGCGAGCATCTTAGGATCAACCGCCACCGTCACCGACTTGGCTTCCCCGGCGGCCAGCTCCACCCGTGACCAACCGACCAGACGCTGCTGCGTGCGATTTGGCGACTGAGTCAGATAGAGTTGAGGCACGTCTGTGCCCGCCTTGGCACCGATATTCTTGACCGTGAAGCTCACGGTTGGCTTGGCTCCCGCCTTGATCACCAGATCGCTATAGGCGAACTGGGTGAAGGTCAGCCCAAAGCCAAAGGCGAATAGCGGCTTGGCCGCCGTCTTAGCAAACCAGCGATAGCCGACATCCGAGCCCTCAACATAGTCGACATCGAACTGTTGGCCCTCTGGAACATTGATTCCGGGCAAGATCGGATGGGGTGTCTGGGCCATTGAGGCCGGGAAGGTCATCGGAAGACGCCCAGACGGGGCCACCTTGCCCAAAAGCAGATCGGCGATGGCCTCACCGCCACGGATGCCAGGATACCAAGCTTCGACCACCGCTCCGACCTTATCCAGCCAAGGCATGGCCACGGGGCCGCCGGTTTCCAGAACCACGATGGTGTTGGGATTGGTCGCCGCGACCGCTGCGATCAACTCATCCTGCCCGCTGGGCAAGGACAGGTCCGGAGAGTCATAGGCCTCCATCATCCACTGGGTGACAAAGACAATGGCCACATCGGCGCTCTTAGCCAGATCAGCGGCGGCGGCAGGATAACGACCATCATCGAAGGTGACCTTGGCCTGAGGCGCACCCGCCCGGATCGCTTTCAGGGGCGATGAGGGCATGTACATGGCCCGGCGAATGAAGGACAGCGGTCCCTCCCCGCCCAGAACGTCGGTCACAGAGGGCCCCTCACGCGGCGCGACCTGAGACGAGCCAGCCCCAGACAGGACCCCCAAGTCCGCATGACCGCCAATGACGACGATCCGTTTTGCCGAGGCCGTTAGGGGCAAGAGATTGTTCTGATTGCGCAGCAGCACCATGCCCTGCGCCGCCGTGGTTTGGGCCACCTTTGCCCCCGCCTCACGATCGAGCGGCGTCTTGACCGGCGGATGCTCAACCACCCCAACGGCGATCATGGACCGCAAGATGCGCTGGTTAATATCATCCAAGCGCGTGGCATAGGCCTTGTCGGTCTTTGCCGCCTCTTGCAGCGGCAGATGGAAATAGATCGCCTTATCCAGCTGCTGACCCGACTGCTGGTCGAGGCCGTTCAAGGCATCGGAAAGACCGTGGACCGCGCCCCAGTCTGACATGACCCATCCCTTGAAACCCCAGTCGCGCTTGAGCACCTTGTTGAGCAGGAAGTCGTTGCCGCAGGCATAGCCGCCATTGACCAGATTGTAGGAGCACATGACCGATCCGGGCTCACCGCGCTTGACGGCGATCTCAAAGGCCAGAAGGTCGCTCTCGCGTAGGCCTGCCTCAGAAATCTTGGCGTTCAGGAACTGCCGGCCCGTCTCGAGGTCGTTGATCGCGAAATGCTTGACGGTTGAGATGACGTGCTGAGACTGGATCCCCCGAACGGACTCTCCAGCCATGGTTCCCGCCAGAAGGGGATCTTCGCCCAAATATTCGAAATTGCGGCCATTGCGTGCATCTCGGGCCAGATTGACACCGCCCGCCAGCAGGACGTTAAAACCAGAGCGCCAAGCCTCTTGCCCGATCATGGCACCGCTCTGATAGGCCAAATCTGGGTTCCAACTGGCCGCCAGAGCTGGGCTGGACGGCAAGGCGGTTGCCCCATCCCCCCTGAGGCCAAAGACATAGGCAACGCCCAAGCTGGCATCGGTTTCACGAAGCGCGGGAACACCCAGCCTCGGCACACCGGCGACATAGCCCGCGCTCGGCGTCACACCGGCAGGAATGACCGTACCCGGTAACATCGGCAGGGGCATAATGCCATGGACCAGATTGAGCTTATCTTCTGGCGTCATTTGGCCCACGATCTTCGCGGCCTGGACATCGGGGCTGTCGACCTTAGCCTTCGGGGCGGCAATGGCCGCGCCTTGGCTGAGAACGGCCATCGCGCAGGACATTAGGAAAATCGACTTTTTCATTGTATTTGTTCCCTAATATTAGTTTTTCAGCCCGTCATTGCGGGCTTTGGGTGTCTGTTTCTGTACGTCGCTGAGCGATAGACAACCCCTTCAGCAACTCGCAGTTCAAGCACCACCATAGGGTCAGGCGCGCCGAAGGCCAAGATGCCGTGTTCGACTATGCAAATCTGCAACAAGATGCGACCCTCTGGCCAAACAGATCCGGAAAGTGACAGACCATGCAGCGCCGCGATTTTCTTCAGACCACCGCCTTGGGCCTGGCCTGGTTTGCTCTGACGGGTTTGGCCAAGGCCCCGGCGCTGCCGCGCAAGCCCAACTTCGTGATCGTGCTTTGTGATGATCTTGGCTATGGCGATGTCGGAGCCTTTGGCGGCAAGCTGATCAAGACCCCGAACCTCGACCGGATGGCCGCTGAGGGGGTTTGCCTGACCGACTATTATGCCCCGGCCAATATCTGCACCCCTTCGCGTGCAGGGCTCTTAACCGGTCGCTATCCGATCCGCACTGGGCTTGGCTATGAAGTGATCCAGCAGGCGGATGATCGGGGGCTCCCCCTAACCGAAGTCACCCTGCCCAAGGCGCTGAAGGCGGACTATGTCTCCGGTCTGTTTGGCAAATGGCACCTTGGTCACATCGGCCCCTCATGGCCCCCGACCAAGCACGGCTTCGATACCTATTTCGGCATCCCCTACAGCCACGACATGAAGCAACTGGCGCTTTATGAGTCCCACGCGGGGTCGGACGAGGTGATCTCGATGCCCGCCGACCTGCCGACCTTGCAACAGCAGTTCTATGCCAAGGCCGAAGCCTTCATTGAGGCCCATCACGACCGTCCGTTCCTAGTCGAATTGGCCCTTAGCACCCCTCACCTCCCCGCTATCCCCGGTGCGCCATTCAAGGGCAAGAGCGCGGCGGGCGGCTTTGGCGATATGGTGGTCGAGATCGATAGCCTGATGGGCCGCCTGATGGCCAATTGCGCCTGAAAATCGGGGCTGTTGAAATTGATGTTCACCGC
>CAISGS010000046.1 GCA_903884915.1 uncultured Caulobacteraceae bacterium
CCCAGAAGCCCGCAGCAAGGGCCTTGGCGGTATCTTCTTTAACCGCAAGCCCCAACTGACCGCTGCCGCCACCGAAAAGGGTCCCCCGCCGCCGGAATCGGGTTTGCCCGACAAAGAGATCACCCCTGCAGGCCCCGTGCCCCAGACCAAGAAGAAAAGGCGCTGGTTCGGACTGTTCGGTAAGGATTGAGCCGAACGGCCATGATCTTGATCGCCGCCGAATGGCAGAATCAGCCCAGAGTGGCGGAATGCTGACGGCGCTGATCATAAGAGACGTGGTCCTCATCGAAAGTCTGGACCTGACGGTGGGGCCAGGCTTGACCGCGCTTACCGGTGAGACCGGGGCGGGCAAGTCGATCATTCTTGATGCCTTGGGCTTGGCCACAGGGGCCAGAGCAGACGCCGGGCTTGTGCGTCGCGGCGCAGCTCAAGCAGTGGTCACCGCGATTTTCGATCTTCCCCAAGCCCACGCGGTTTGGCCGGTCCTTGAGGAGAAGGGTCTAACCTCTTCACCCGGCGAGGAGCTGATCCTTCGCCGTGTCCTCAGCTCAGACGGTCGCTCCCGCGCCTTTGTCAATGATCAGGCCGCCAGTGTCGGGGTGCTGAAAGAGTTGGGCAATCTCCTGCTCGAGGTTCACGGCCAGCACGAGACCGTTGGCCTGCTCGATCCGCGCAATCATCGTCCCCTGCTCGACCATTTTGGGGGGTGTCGCCCCTTCGTGCTGGCCTGTTCCCAAGCCTGGGAGGGGTGGCGTCAAGCCCGTCAAGCGCTCGAACAGCTGCGCGAGACCACGCAAAAGGCAGCCGCCGATATTGAAGAGATTAGCCTTCGTTTGGCCGAGCTCGATCTTTTGGCCCCCCTGCCGGGCGAAGAAACCGAACTGGCAGGCCAGCGGGCCTTGCTGGGATCGGCCGAAAAGGCCCTGACCGATATTGCCGCCGCGCGAGAGGGTCTGGCCGCAGACGCCTTGGCCAATCGCCTCGCCCAAGCCTTTCGGGCGCTGGAGCGGGCAAGGGAGCGGGCCGTTCAATCTGGTGCGGCCAGCGACAGTCTTGCGGTTCTGCGCCTGACCGACGCGGCCAATGCCGTCGATCGGGCCTTGGTCGAGACCCAAGAGGCGGCCTCAGCCATTGATGCCGCCGCCAACGCTTTTGAATTTGAGCCTGATCAGCTGGAAAAGGCCGAAGAGCGGCTTTTCGCCCTGCGCGCCATGGCCCGCAAGCTGAACCTGACGGTCGAGGACCTGCCGGGGGCTCGGCTGTCGATGGCTCAGACCTTGCGCAATATTGAATCGGCCGATGAGGCCCTGCGTTTGGCCGATGCCAAGGCGGCGGCGGCCCGTAGCGCCTATCTCGCCGCCGCCTCTGACCTGACCGCCGCGCGGATCAAGGCCGGGCAGGCCTTGGCCCTCGCCGTTGAGGCTGAACTTGCGCCCCTGAAGCTGGATAAGGCGCGGTTTCGGGTCGCGGTTGAGCCTTTGGCCGAGGATCGCTGTGGTCCGGCCGGGGCGGATCGAATTGAATTTGAGGTCATGACCAATCCCGGCGCGCCCTTTGGCGGCTTGGGCGTCATTGCCTCTGGCGGCGAGTTGGCGCGCTTTGCCTTGGCGCTCAAGGCGGCGCTGGCGGGTCGGATGGATCAGGACCAGCCGCTGATGATCTTTGATGAGGTCGATCAGGGCGTCGGCGGGGCTGTGGCCGATGCGGTGGGCCTGCGCCTTCGTCGGTTGGCCAGCAGCGCTCAGGTCCTGGTCGTCACCCACAGCCCCCAGGTCGCCGCCCGCGCCAACGCCCACTGGCGCGTCGCCAAGTCCGGTGATGGGACCGCCGTCTCCACCAGCCTCGACATTCTAAACCCCACCGACCGCGAAGAAGAACTGGCCCGCATGCTATCCGGCGCCGCCGTCACCGAAGCCGCCCGAGCTGCGGCGCGGGCCCTGATGGGCTAAGTGTGAAGAGGAAAGATAAGGCCCTCACCCAACCCTCTCCCTCAGGGAGAGGGCTTGTCGGTTCTAGCCCTCGCCCCCTTGGGGGAGAGGGTTGGGTGAGGGGG
>CAISGS010000047.1 GCA_903884915.1 uncultured Caulobacteraceae bacterium
CCGAGCGCGGCGGTGGTGAGGCCATATCGCAGGATCAGCGATAGCGACATGGCCGTCGTTGAGGGTCGGGTCAGGGCTAGCCAGACAATGGCCAAGAGGGGGAGGATCGCCAACCCTGCCGCCAGCCACGCGCCGATCTTCAGGGCCGATGGCCGAGCGGGTCTAGCGTGATCCAGCGAGACGGCGAGGTCTGTCACCTATCGCCAACCGGCCTGATCATAGAGGCTCTGAGCCTGAGCCTGACGCTCGCCATAGATGGTGACGGACATGGGGTCGGCTTTGAACTGTGAGATGGCGGCCACGTCGGGCGGGGAGGGCACGCCCACAACGGCCGGATATTCGTGGTTGGCCCCTGCAAAGATCGCCTGAGCCCCGTCGCTGGCCAGATAGTCGAGGAACTTGATCGCTGCGGCCTTGTTTGGCGCGTGGGCGGCCAGGCCTCCGCCGGAGATATTGGTATGGGTGCCAACACCGGCCTGCTCGGGGAAGGACAGGGCCACGCGCGCGGCTGCTGCCTTGTCGGCGGCTTCAGGCGAGGCGGCGAGGCGCAGATAGTAATAGGTGTTGGTCAGGGCCACTTGGCAGGCACCGGCCTCAACAGCGCGGATCTGATCAATATCGCCCCCTTGCGGTGGTCGCGCCATGTTGGCCACCACGCCCTTGGCCCAAGCCAGCGCCTTGGGTTCGCCCCAATGCTCAATCAGGGCCGCCATCAACGACAGGTTATAGACATTGTCTGAGGATCGCACACAGACCTTGCCCTTAAAACGCGGACTGGCCAGAGCCTCATAGGTCGCGACCTCTTCGGGCTTCACGGCGGCCTTGTCATAGGCAATGACGCGGGCACGGCGGGTAAAGCCCCACCACAGGCCCTTGGGGTCGCGCAAGGTGACGGGAATACGCTTTTCGAGGGTCGGCGTGGTGATCGGCTGGAACAGGCCTGCGCTTTCCGCGCGCCATAGGGCACCGGCATCGGCCATGAGGATGATGTCAGCCGGGGAGGCCTCGCCCTCGGCCTTCATGCGCTCAACCAATTGATCAGGCTGCATTTCCAGGCGGTTGACCTTGATCCCGGTCGCCTTGGTGAAGCCGTCATAGACCAGCGTGTCCGCATCATAGTGCCGGGCCGTATAGATATTCAGCGATCCCGCGCTCGCGCTTTCAGGCGCAGCCTGCTTGGCGGGGCTACAGGCACTGACACCGAGCGTGGCGGCGGCCAGAAGGATCGGCAGAAGGCGCGACATAGGGGACGTCCTGACATTTCAACGTCAAAGACCGCTGGGCGACCTTCGTTCCCCTGTCAGTGCCATAGTTGCGAATGCCTCGCAATAGTAAAGGGCGTCGGGGTGGTTATGTCGCAGGGCTGGTAGAGACCCCCTCACCCCACCCTCTCCCCCAAGGGGGCGAGGGCTTATCGGTTCTAGCCCTCTCCCTGTGGGAGAGGGTTGGGTGAGGCCCTTGTTTTCTTATCGCGTCATTGCGAGCGCAGCGAAGCAACCTAGGGGGCTGACCCTAACCTGATGTGACATTCTCCTGGGTTGCTTCGGCGCGATGCGCCTCGCAATGACGCCGATGTTCCTCATGCTGAGCCTGACGAGGCATGGGCCCAGACGACTGCTAAGCCCGCAAGAACCCCGCCTCAGCAAAGTTGACCATCCTTTGGATCAGCAGATCGACCTCGTCCTCGCGGGTCAGGCCGCCGGAGAGGGTGTTTAGCCGGTCAAACTCGGCGAACCGGTTGTTGTGGATCAGGCCAAGGCTAAAATGGAGCCGCCAATAGACCTCTTCGGGTGTCAGTTGCGGGCAGGCGACCAGCAGGGCGTCGGAGAAGCGGCGCAGGTGGGACACGTCCGTGCGCAGGATGTCGCGCATCTGGTCGGTGCCTTCACTGCGTGCGCGGATCAGGAACTGAACTGAAATCAGACGCTCGCCCTTCGGGTCCATCCAACGCACCGGCGGCGCGATCAGGGCGTGAAGAACCGCACGAACGGGCGGCTTGCCGGCATGGGCGGCGTTAGCCTCATGTAACATCTTGGCCCGAGCGCGGTTGAGCTCAGCCGTCCGCCGGGTGAAGATTTCGAGCAGAAGGGCGTCCTTCGAGCCGAAATGATAGTTGATCGAGGCCAGATTGACCTTGGCTTCGGCGGTGATGTCGCGCACCGACACCTTTTGAAAGCCGTGGACCGCAAACAGGCGCTCTGCCGCCACGAACACCAGATCGCGTGTGGCGGCGCATCCGGCTTGGGTCAGGTGCGCCTCGTCGTCGAGTGACAAATCCTGGTCCGTGAGGTCCAAGGATGGGTCTGGCTGGGTCATCCCCGAACCAGTTCCTTCATGGCCTTGTCCAGCCCCTCAATGGTCAGGGGGAACATCCGGTCGCTGACCAACTGCTTCATGACGCCGACCGAGGGCGTGTAGTCCCAATGGCGTTCAGCGGTCGGGTTCAGCCAGACTGTGCTCGGATAGATCTGGGTCACGCGGTCAACCCACATGGCACCGGGCTCTTCGTTCCAATGTTCCACTGAGCCGCCGGGATAGGTGATCTCGTAGGGGCTCATGGTCGCGTCGCCGACAAAGATGACCTTGTAGTCGTGACCATATTTGTGGAGCACGTCCCAGGTGTTGATCTTCTCGGTGTGACGGCGGTTGTTATCCTTCCAAACGGACTCGTACAGGCAGTTGTGGAAATAGAAGAATTCGAGATTCTTAAACTCGGTCCGCGCGGCGCTGAACAGCTCTTCAACCAACTTGATATGGCTGTCCATCGATCCGCCAATGTCGAAGAACACCAAAAGCTTGATGGTGTTGCGACGCTCGGGCCGCATGACCAGATCCAGATAGCCCTTGTTCGAGGTTTCCTTGATGGTGCCGTGCAGGTCTAGCTCGTCGGGAGCCCCTTGGCGGGCAAATTTGCGCAGGCGGCGCAGGGCGACCTTGATGTTGCGGGTGCCAAGCTCGACCGTGTCGTCGAGGTTCTTATATTCACGCTTGTCCCAGACCTTGACGGCGCGTCCATGACGGCCCTTGTCTTGGCCGATACGCACGCCCTCAGGATTGTAGCCATTGGCGCCGAAGGGCGAGGTCCCACCTGTACCGATCCACTTATTGCCGCCCTCATGGCGCTCTTTCTGCTCCTTCAGGCGCTCCTGAAGGGTCTCCATCAGCTTATCAAAGCCGCCGAGGGCTTCGATCTCGGCCTTTTCCTCATCGGTGAGGAACTTTTCGGTCAGAAGGCGCAGCCATTCGGAGGGGATTTCAGACGTATGGTCATCGTCGATCTTTTCCAGGCCCTTAAAGACGCTGCCAAAGATGCGGTCGAACTTGTCGAGGTTCTTCTCGTCCTTGACCAGGGCCGAGCGGGACAGGAAGTAGAAATCCTCGACCGTGCGGTCGATGACCTGCTTGTCCATGGCCTCCATCAGCATCAGATACTCTTTGAGAGAGACCGGGACGCGGGCCTGACGAAGCTCGGAAAAGAAGCGCATGAACATGGTGGTTAGGCCCGTGCAGGATTTCGAACAGTTGTTCGTCTAAAGATGAGGCCGCGAGCCCTCACTGTCCAGTGTTTGCGGACATCCCCAGCACGGTTTCAGGCGCTCAAATGGACGATCGAGCGGCTTTAGGCCTCTTTCAGCTTGCGCCAGATCGTCATGCGCGAGACGTGGAGGGTTTCAGCGATCTGTCCAGCTCCCATGCCGCGCGCCTGAAGTGAGCGGATGTCGTCGGTGGTGACACGGTTGCGACGACCGGTTCCGTGACTTGCCATCTGGCGATTGACGAGGCGGCCATCAAGGCTACAGATCATTTCCAACGTATTGATGAACCCATCGTCGACCAACCCGGGCCGGTTCAGGCCAGGGTCCAGCAAGCGCAGACCAATCCCGCGCGTCTTCAAGGTCTGTAAGAGGCCCAGCACAGCGGCGCTGGAACTGCCGATCTGGTTCAGGCGGGCGACCACGATCTCGTCGCCCTGCTCTGCAAAATCTACGATGGACTGTAGGACGACACCGCAGGCCGCGCGCGGTGGCCGTGCGGTCTCAACACGTATGACCCTGCAGCCTGCTTCAACCAGCGCGGTGCGATCAGCCTCCATTTGAGGGGGGATGGATGAATGTTCGTCGGTGCCCCTGTTTGAGACAAGGTTGATGTCACAGATATAACCAATGCGCAGCATAGCGATCGAGCCCCGATGATGATCGTCAGGTCGCAAGTCTACCGATGTTACGGCGTCGCGACCCTGATGGCTGTTGTTCAGCCAAGACAGTGTTACGTGACACTAAATGGAGGTGTAAATCTCTAACTGTGACTTTGGGTTATATAATTATCATCACTACTCTAAATTAGATTACCGGCTGAGGATGAATTCTCTGTCCCGGATTTCACCGACGGGGAATTCATATTCGCCGACCTTGGTAAATCCGTGGCGTCCATAGAGCCGCTGGGCACCATAGTTCTCCGACCAGACACCGATCCACAGGCGACGACCCGGCTTTACGAGCCAATCGAAACAGGCGGTCATGAGGCGGGTGCCAGCCCCACCGTTCTGCGCCTGCTTGAGCAGATAGATGCGCTTCAGCTCGCCGCAGGTCGGGGTCACGTCTGGATGGGGCAGGTCGCAGGTCCCGGCGACGGCATATCCGACGGCTTGACCGTCCTGCTCGGCAATCCATACGCCGTAAGCTTCAGAGGCGATCCAAGCGCGATAGTTTTCGGCCAGATGGGCGCTGTCCAAAAAGGCCTTCAGGTCCTTGGGCGGATAGAGATGGCCAAAGGTCTCCGTAAAGGTCTCGCGACCCACCGATTCCAAAGCGGCGGCGTCATCGGCCTTGGCCAATCGGATCGTGATCATGGCTGACCTAAGCCCGGAGGTTGGCGGTCGCCTGATCGACGCCTAGTGCTTTGAGAGCCGTGCGCACGATGGCCTCTGCATCGAGGTTGGCCTGCGCATACATGATCTCAGGCCTGTCCTGATCTTGGAAAATATCGGGCAGGGTCAAGGTGCGAACCTTCAGGCCTCGGTCTAGGGCTCCGCGTTCGGCCAACATCTGCAGCACAAAGGCCCCAAAGCCGCCGACAGAGCCCTCCTCGATGGTGATTAGGCACTCATGCTCGCGCGCAAGGCGCAGGATCATCTCTTCGTCGAGCGGCTTGGCAAAGCGGGCATCGGCCACCGTGGCGGTCAAGCCATGGGCGGCCAAGATGTCTGCCGCATGAAGGGCCTCGGCCAGCCGCGTGCCTAGGGACAGGATCGCCAGTGCATTGCCTTCGCGCAGAATGCGGCCCTTGCCGATCTCTAGCGGTTCAGCGAAGTCAGGAACCCCGACCCCGGTGCCATCGCCGCGGGGATAGCGAAAGGCGCTGGGACGGTCGTCGATGGCGGCGCTGGTCGCCACCATCCGGGCCAACTCGTTCTCGTCCGCAGCCGCCATGACGACAAAGCCGGGCAGGGCGCCGAGGAAGCCGATGTCAAAGGATCCAGCATGGGTTGGCCCATCAGCCCCGACCAGACCGGCGCGGTCGATGGCAAAACGCACGGGCAGGCCCTGAATGGCCACATCATGCACGACCTGATCATAGCCGCGCTGAAGGAAGGTCGAGTAGATGGCGGCAAAGGGCTTCATGCCATCAGCGGCCAGACCGGCAGCAAAGGTGACGGCATGCTGCTCGGCTATCCCGACGTCGTAGGTGCGGTCTGGAAAGCGCTGGCCAAAGAGATCAAGGCCGGTGCCGGAGGGCATGGCGGCGGTGATGGCGACGATGCGATCATCGCGCTCAGCCTGCTTGATCAGTTCGGTCGCAAAGACCTTGGTGTAGCTGGGCGTGGCGGCCGGGGTCTTGGCCTGCTTGCCGGTCACGACATCGAACTTGACCACGCCATGATACTTGTCGGCGGCATTTTCAGCCGGGGCATAGCCCTTGCCCTTTTGCGTCACAACGTGAACCAAGACCGGGCGATCATTGAACTCTTTGGCATTTTTCAGAACTTGGATCAGGTTATCCAGATCGTGTCCATCAATCGGGCCTATATAATAGAAGCCGAGCTCTTCGAAGAATGTGCCGCCAGTGACCATGCCACGGGCAAATTCCTCAGCCTTTCGCGCCGCCTCTTGCAGGGGCTTGGGCAGGGCTCCGGCCATGGTCTTGCCGAGCTTGCGCAGGGACTGATAGCCGCCACCTGAAACAAGCCTGGCCATATAGGCGCTCATGCCGCCG
>CAISGS010000048.1 GCA_903884915.1 uncultured Caulobacteraceae bacterium
GCGACGGGGGCCTCGATCAATTCTTCTATTCGGCGGACATATTTCACGGCATTTGCTGGAAGGTCCTTCCAACTGCGGGCACCGCGCGTGCTGTCGCTCCAACCCTCCAAAGTCTCATAGACGGGAACGGCTGCCGCCTGCGCGGCCATACCCGCAGGGAGATAATCATAGAGCTTGTCGCCAATCTGATAGCCGACGCAGACCTTGAGGGTCTCAAAGCCGTCGAGCACGTCGAGCTTGGTCAAGGCGATGCCGTGAATGCCATTGATAGCGATGGACTGGCGCACCAGAACCGCATCGAACCAGCCACAGCGGCGTGGACGCCCGGTAACGGTACCAAACTCATGACCCCGCTCGCCGAGCTGGCGGCCATACTCGTCAAACAGCTCGGTCGGGAACGGCCCCTCGCCCACGCGGGTCGTATAGGCCTTGACGATGCCCAGAACAAAACCCGGTGCGCGGGGGCCAAGACCCGAACCGGCGGCGGCCTGTCCGGCCACCGTGTTGGAAGAGGTCACATAGGGATAGGTGCCATGATCGACATCCAGCAAGGTGCCTTGAGCCCCCTCAAACAGCACGCGCTTGCCATCCTTGACCGCTTGGTCAAGCAGCCGCCAGGTGGGCTGGGCAAAGGGCAAGATCTTGGGGGCGACCTCTAACAGGGCCGCGAGCAGGGCCTCGGCGTCGGCCTCTGGCAGGTCCAGTCCCCGGCGCAGAGCGCCGTGGTGGGCCAGAAGGCGCGCAATCTTGGTCGGCAAAGAATCGGGCTCGGCCAGATCGGCAACCCGAATGGCGCGGCGGCCCACCTTATCTTCATAGGCCGGACCAATGCCCCGGCCCGTCGTGCCAATCTTACCGGCACCGGCTTGGGCTTCGCGGGCCTGATCAAGGTCGCGGTGTAGGGGCAAGATCAGAACGGCATTGTCAGCCAAGGCCAAAAGCTCTGGACCAATGACCACGCCCTGTGCGCCAATCCGCGCGATCTCGTCCAAGAAGGCCCAAGGATCGACGACGACGCCGTTGCCAATGATGGATTTCTTGCCCTGCACCACGCCCGAAGGCAGCAGCGAGAGCTTATAGGTCACATCACCAACCACCAAAGTATGGCCTGCATTGTGCCCGCCTTGAAAGCGAACCACGACATCCGCGCGATTGGACAGCCAATCGACAATCTTGCCCTTACCCTCGTCGCCCCACTGAGCGCCGACCACGGTGACGTTGGCCAATAGACTATTCCTTAGATGATAGGTCGTAGAGACACGCCACCAAACCGGTAGCGCTAACGGATTGAACCCAGCTTGTAGATCAAGCGAAGGCCCGCGTCATCAAGCCCTTGGTTCTTACCGTGCGCAAAGACCTGACCATTGCTCAAATGCAGGTAGGTCAGTTCTGCAGACCAACGTGGGGATAGGACCCGTCCGATCGACAGCTCGGGCTGAAACAGCAGATGGGAGCCAAAATCGATGCGCGACCGGTAAAGTTTCAAGCGCCGCTGGATCTCTGGCGGCGCAAGGCCGGGCGCATTGACCGCGGGAAGACCGGCCTCACCATCGGTATAGGCCAGACCCAACCCAGGTCGGACATAGAACTGACCCGGCAACGATATCGGCCAGGACAGCCCAGCGGCGACAAAATTGCTGGTCCCGGAGGAATTGATCGACACCAGTCCGTGGGCCTGAGGTCGCCCGATCAGGCTGAGAGCCTCAATACGATCTGAGCGAAGCCCGATCTGCAGATCGCTCCCGCCCTCGCGTCCCGCGGCCCCGACGCCAATGACGTCCCCGATAAAGGTCACATCATGGGCAAAGATCCCGACCAGCAGTTCGGCGGCACGGGCGCTCGAGAGCGGGGCGAGGGTGAGCGACATGATCGCAGCCCAGATCAAGTGAAGAGACCTATGCGTGCTCATGTTCAGACCGTCCACAATTACCCTAGAGCTGAAACCCTAAACCGATTTGCTTACGGCTTGTATAGGTCGAGCAACAGGCTGGATCGCCCCAGCCTGTTGCTCTTTGGTCTTAAAACACCAGTGCGCGGGCTTCCTTGACGTGCGGCAAGGCCTTAACGGCCTGCAACACAGCATCGCTTGGCGCATGGTCAACACCGACCAGACAGATGGCGTCGCCGCCTGCCGATGTACGGCCCAGATTGAAGGTGGCGATATTGATCCCGGCATCGGCCAGAAGCGCGCCAACCGCGCCGATAAAGCCCGGCTTGTCGAGATTGTTCACATAGAGCATGGCGGGCGAGAAGGGGGCGTCCAGATCCATGCCCTTGACCTCGACGACACGGGCAATGCCGCCAACGACCGTGCCGGCAAAGGCCCGCTCGCCCGAAGCCGAGGTCACCGTGATCCGCATCAGGCTGTCATAGACGGGCGACAGTTCTTGACGGCTTTCCGAAACCGTAATGCCGCGCTCTTTGGCCACGCTGGGGGCAGAGACCATGTTGATCTCGGCCAGCATCGGACGCAGAACCCCGGCAAGGGCTGCGGCGGTTAGCGGCTTCACATTGAGCTTAGAGACCTCGCCGACATAGGCGATCTCGATCGACTTGAGCCCTGAATCGACCATCTGTCCGGCAAAGGCCCCCAGCTTTTCAGCCAAGGCGATAAAGGGTTTCAGCTTTGGCGCCTCGTCAGCAGTGACCGAGGGGCTGTTCAAGGCGTTGGAGACCGCGCCGGTCAGCAGATAGTCAGCCATCTGTTCGGCGACCTGCAGGGCGACATTTTCTTGCGCTTCCGCCGTCGAGGCCCCCAGATGGGGCGTGGCGATGAAGTTGGGATGGCCAAACAGAACGTTCGACTTGGCAGGCTCTTCGACAAAGACGTCAAAGGCCGCGCCGCCAATATGGCCGCTGTCTAGACCGGCCCGAAGCGCGGCTTCATCGACGAGGCCACCGCGCGCGCAGTTGATGATGAACACGCCCTTACGGGTCTTGGCGAGGTTTTCGGCGCTCAAGATGTTGCGGGTCTTGTCGGTCAGGGGGGTGTGCAGGGTGATGACCTCGGCGCGGGCCAAGAGCTCATCCAGCTCGACCTTTTCGACACCGATCTCGACGGCCCGCTCGGGCGACAGGAACGGGTCATAGGCGATGACCTTCATCTTCAGGCCGTTCGCGCGGTCGGCAACAATGCCGCCGATGTTGCCGCAGCCGATCAGGCCGAGGGTCTTGCTATAGAGCTCGATGCCCATGAAGCGGTTCTTTTCCCACTTACCGGCTTGGGTCGACAGGTCGGCGGCGGGAAGCTGGCGGGCCAGAGCGAACATCATGGCGATGGCGTGCTCGGCCGTGGTGATCGAGTTGCCGAACGGGGTGTTCATGACCACGACACCGGCGGCAGTGGCGGCGGGGATATCGACATTGTCGACACCGATACCGGCGCGGCCAACCACCTTGAGGTTCTTGGCCTTGGCAATGACGTCCTTGTCGGCCTTGGTGGCCGAACGGACGGCGAGGCCATCATATTGATCAATGATCTCGAGCAGTTGATCCTTGGTCAGGCCGGTAATGACATCGGCTTGAACGCCGCGCGCTTCAAAAATCTTGACGGCGGCGGGGGACAGTTGGTCGGCAATGAGAACGCGAGGGGCCATGGTTTTATCTCCGGGGGTCGGATGAAGGGGATAGGTCCTCGCCCCGCCTCGGCGCATTGCGCGCTCAGACAGGTCAGGGCGAGGCCTTAGGTTTGATTAGGCGGACAGAGAGTCGGCTGCGGCGCTGGCAAAGGCCCAGTCGAGCCACGGGGTCAGGGCATCCAGATCGGACGTCTCCACCGTGGCCCCGCACCAGATGCGCAGACCCGGAGGGGCGTCGCGATAGGCGCCAATATCCAGCGCTACGCCTTCCTTTTCCAGCAGACTGGCCAACTTCTTGGCGAAATCCGCCTGAGCAGCGGCATCAAGCGCTGCAACACGAGCATCCACCACCTTCAGACAGACCGAGGTGTTGGAGCGGGTCGCAGGATCGACGGGCAGGAAATCGACCCAATCGGTCTTGGCCACCCAGTCGGCGATAACGCCAAGATTGGCATCAGCGCGGCGACGCAGTTCGGTCAGGCCACCAATCTTTTCCGACCAGGTCAGGGCATCGAGATAGTCCTCAACGCAGAGCATGGAGGGGGTGTTGATGGTCGCGCCTTCAAAGATTTCGGCATTGACCTTGCCACCCTTGGTCAGGCGGAAGATCTTGGGCATCGGCCAAGCGGGGCTGTAGCTTTCGAGACGCGCGACGGCGCGCGGCGACAGGATCAGCATCCCATGCGCCCCCTCTCCGCCCAGCACCTTTTGCCAAGAGAAGGTGGTCACATCGAGCTTGGCCCAGTCGAGATCTTGGGCAAAGGCGGCCGAGGTGGCGTCACAGATGGTGATGCCTTCGCGGTCCGCCGAAATGAAATCGGCATTAGGAACCCGCACGCCCGAGGTCGTACCATTCCAGGTAAAGACCAGATCGGCATCAGGGCGGACCTTGGTCAGGTCGGGCAGGAGGCCGTAATCGGCCTCGAGGACCTCAGTGTCCTTCAGCTTCAACTGCTTGACCACATCGGTCACCCAGTCCTTGCCGAAACTTTCAAAGGCCAGCATCTGCACCGGGCGCGCGCCCAGCATCGACCACATGGCCGCTTCGACCGCGCCCGTATCCGAGGCGGGCATGATACCGATCAGATAGTCATCGGGCACGCCCAGAACCGCACGGGTGCGATCAATAGCGTCCTTGAGACGACCCTTACCTAATTTTGAGCGGTGTGACCGACCGAGCACGGCGTTTGAGAGCTGGTCAAGGTTCCAACCCGGCCGTTTGGCACAGGGTCCGGAAGAAAATTCAGGACGCGCAGGGCGCATCGCTGGCTTAGCGAGGTTTGTCATATCTGTGTTTCCCATCCTTACAGATGAGCAGCGCCCCGTTGGGGAGGCGTGGCCCGAGGGCGATAGACCCTTTTTCGGTGCTGCACGCAAGGAGGATTTTGTCGCGGGGGGACAATTGTTTTGTCAGTAAGGGACAACAGCACTTGAAGCAAATTTTCGCGACGGCTTTCCGCTGCCGCAAATGTCGTTTGGATAGGACCCCTTATGTATTGCATATTTTACAATTTAGGGTAAAAGTTTCTATGTGGCAGTCAGTGGCCGAGCCGCTTTATGGAGAGCTCAGAATGCTCACTTAAGCGACGCCTTGCTAATCTCAGGTTTTATCGAATAAGAGCAATGGATTAGAGTCAAAATGAATAATTCAATCTCCAACCCTGTTCAGCCAGACCTATTCCATGTTGAAAAACAAATAGAGCATAATGGCATCGAAATGGGGGTGCTAGAAAACGGTGTCCCATATCTGAGCGAGAGCGGGCTTGCCCGCATGTGTGGGATTGACCGCAAGGTTTTGAACCGCCTTGCTATCAACTGGGATGAGGAAAAACTTAAACCCCGAGGGGCAATAATATATAAACTTCTTGCGGAGAGCAATTATTTCGAACCAACTCTTTATTTGAAATCTGACCACAAAGGAGTTGAAATAAATGCGTACACAGAGCCTGTATGCTTGGCTATTTTGGAATATTACGCGTTCGATACAGATGAAAAACGTGATGAAGCGATAAATGCATTTCGCATTTTAGCGAAAACAACTTTCCGCCTGTTTATTTACAAAGCTGTTGGATATGCTCCAAACCAAAAAGCCCTAGATAGCTGGAAACATTTTCACGATCGCGTCGATATGACGATGGACTCAGTGCAACTTGGCTACTTCAGTGTTTTCAGAGAAATCGCGGTGATGATTGTGCCCATGATACGAGCGGGCATCATGATCAGCGACAAGGTCCTACCCGACATTTCGGTCGGAAAGGCATGGAGTACTCATTGGGAAAATGAAGGCTTTGGTCAACAATATGGCGACCGCGTGAAGTACGATCACGAATACCCCTCTTACTACCCTCAAGCTAAAAGTAATCCGCAACCCTCTTTCGCCTATCCAGATTCTGCTTTGGGCATTTTCAGGCAGTGGTTAAGGCAGAACTACATTGTTAACAAGTTTCCTAACTATCTAATTGGGCAGACAAAAAAGGGTAAAGTGCCATCAGTTGTCGCAAACAAAGCGATAGAAGCATTTTCCATAGAAAAACCGAAGACGAACAAAAAGCTGAAATAGGGAGGGTGGTGCCTTGGGTAAAGTAAGATCGGTCAAACTGTCGACCCGCACATTTCAAAAAGTTGGCGATGCAACAGCTTTCTTCAAGGATATGCTAAACCGTTATGCAATAGGGGATCGCATATCTCATTCCGATGCAATCGAGTCAACTGCACTAATTGAGAGACATCAAGAAGTTATAGAAAAAATCGGGGTTGGGATCGATCATTTTGAAGTTCGGTCACCCCCCGTTGACTCGCCTCCATTTTCGAAAAGGTGCTTTTGGATCATTAGAGTCGACGGTGAGGCTATTGATTTTTCTTACAAGCATTGTCTAGAAGCTCGGCCATACGACTAGAGGTGTAATGGACAACTTGAAATATCTCCCAAACAAAAACCGCCGCCGGATAACTCCAGCGGCGGTTTTGTTAATCGCGATGGATCAGCGCAGCCCTAGTGGACCGCTGAAACCTCAGCCTCGACGGCCTGTTCGGCCAAGATGGTCAGGCCTTCGCCTGTGACATCGGCAAAACCGCCTTGGATCGAGAAGGCGCGGCGGGTGGTGCCGTCCGTGATGGTCACGATGCCTTCGCGCAGGGTGGTCATGAAGGGGGCATGGCCCGCCAGAACGCCGAAGTCGCCTTCGGCCCCTGGCGCGTCAACCTGATCGACCTCGCCCGAAAAGAGCTGACGCTCAGGCGCGACCAAAGAGAAGTGCAGCTTGGCCATTGGCTTTAGGCCACTTCAGCCGCAAGACGCTCTGCCTTTTCCACGGCTTCGGCGATGCCACCGACCATATAGAAGGCGGCTTCTGGCAGATGGTCATACTCACCGTCACACACGGCCTTGAAGGAGGCGATGGTGTCTTCGAGCGGGACCAGCTTGCCGGGGCTGTTGGTGAACTGCTCGGCCACGTGGAAGGGCTGCGACAGGAAGCGCTGGATCTTACGGGCGCGGGCGACGGTCAACTTGTCGTCTTCGCTCAGCTCGTCCATGCCCAAGATGGCGATGATGTCCTTCAGGGCCTTGTACTGCTGCAGGATTTCCTGCACGCGGCGGGCCACCGAATAGTGCTCTTCACCAATGATGCGCGGGTCGAGGATGCGCGAGGTCGAGTCGAGCGGGTCCACGGCGGGATAGATGCCCTGCTCCGAAATGGCCCGGTTCAGAACGGTTGTGGCGTCCAGGTGGGCGAAGGAGGCGGCAGGCGCAGGGTCGGTCAAGTCATCGGCGGGCACGTAGATGGCCTGAACCGAGGTGATCGAACCCTTGTTGGTCGAGGTGATGCGCTCTTGCAGATTGCCCATCTCGGTGGCCAGGGTTGGCTGATAGCCCACGGCGGAGGGGATGCGGCCCAGAAGTGCCGACACTTCCGAACCGGCTTGGGTAAAGCGGAAGATATTGTCCACGAAGAACAGAACGTCCTTGCCCTCTTCGTCGCGGAAATATTCCGCTTGGCTGAGGCCGGTCAGGGCGACGCGAGCGCGCGCTCCGGGAGGCTCGTTCATCTGGCCATAGACCAGGGTACAGCGCGAGCCTTCGGTCGAACCGTTATTTTCCTTCGGGTCGATATTCACCTTCGACTCGATCATTTCGTAATAGAGGTCGTTGCCTTCGCGGGTGCGTTCACCCACGCCAGCCAGAACCGAATAGCCGCCGTATGCCTTGGCGATGTTGTTGATCAGTTCTTGAATAAGAACCGTCTTGCCCACGCCAGCGCCGCCGAACAGGCCGATCTTGCCGCCCTTGGTGTAGGGGCAGAGCAGGTCGATGACCTTAATGCCGGTGACCAAAATCTCAGCCGAGGTGGCTTGATCGGCGAAGGACGGCGCGTCCTTGTGGATCGAGCGGCGCTCGGTGGTGTTGATCGGGCCGGCCTCGTCGATGGGCTCGCCGATCACGTTCATGATCCGGCCCAAGGTGGCGGGGCCAACCGGAACGCTGATGGCGGTGCCAAGGTCGGTCACGGGCTGGCCGCGAACCAGGCCTTCGGTGGCGTCCATAGCAATGGTGCGAACCGTGTTCTCACCCAAGTGCTGGGCGACTTCCAGAACCAGACGCGCGCCAGAGGCGGTGTTGATGGTTTCGAGCGCGTTCAGGATCGAAGGGAGGTGACCGTCGAACTCGACGTCCACAACGGCTCCGATGACCTGGGCGATTTTGCCGGTGGGCATGATGGTCATGGTCGGTCTTTCGTTAGATGGCCTCGGCCCCGGAGATGATCTCGATTAGCTCTTTCGTGATCATCGCTTGGCGCGAGCGGTTATATTCAAGGGTATATTTGTTGATCATTTCGCCGGCATTGCGCGTGGCATTGTCCATGGCGCTCATCTGAGCAGCATAGAAACCGGCATTATTTTCAAACAGAGCCGAAAGGATCTGAATGGTGATGTTGCGCGGCAGCAGGGTTTCGAGAATGGCCTCTTCCGAGGGCTCATAGTCGTAGGTTGCGCCGCCCAGATCGATGACGGCAGCGCCCTCTTCGACCGTGGCTGGGATCAACTGCTTGGCGGTCGGGATCTGAGCGATCACCGACTTGAAGCGGCTGTAGAACAGGGTCACCACATCGACCTTGCCGGTCTCATATTCGGCCAGCACCAGATCGGCGATCGGCTGAGCAGCACCCAGGGTCATGACCCGGTTGGCCGACAGGTCGAAGGTCTCGATGAAGCGATCGCCATATTGACGCTTGAGCTGGTCGCGACCCTTCTTGCCGACGCAGATGATACGCACATCCTTGCCCGCAGCGATCAGGGCGGCGATCTTCTCACGCGCGGCGCGAACGATCTGGGTGTTGAAGCCCCCGGCCAGACCCCGGTCAGCCGTAGCCACGATCACCAGATGGCTCTGGTCGCGGCCCGTACCGGCCAAGAGGCGCGGAGCGGCGTCACCGGTCACACCGGCGGCGAGATTGGCAATGACGGCCGCCATGCGCTGAGCATAGGGACGCGCCTGTTCGGCGGCCTCTTGGGCTCGGCGCAGCTTGGCCGCTGCCACCATTTGCATCGCTTTCGTGATCTTCTGCGTGGCTTTCACGCTGGCGATCCGATTGCGCATTTCCTTCAGGCTAGCCATCCGGCGTTGCTTTCCCCGTCAATCTGTCGGTTAGGCGAAGGTGGCGCAGAAGGTTTCCAGCGCGCTCTTCAACTCAGATTCCAGGTCGGCATCGAGGGCCTTCTTGGTGCGAATGCCTTCCAAAAGCTTGGCATGTTGGCCGTGCAGGCGGGCGAGGAACTCGGCCTCAAAACGGCCCACCGACTTGGTCGGGAAGGCATCCAGATAGCCGCGCGTACCGGCATAGATCACGCAGACC
>CAISGS010000049.1 GCA_903884915.1 uncultured Caulobacteraceae bacterium
CGGCGACCTGAAGAACCGTCATGCCGGGCTCGAACTCGACCTCGACGCCATTGACCTTAGCTTTAGGCATGGTTCCCTCAAATCCTCAGTGCGGTGCTTCGATCAAGCCAAGCCGACGCTCAACCCGATCCAGACGGTCATCAAGACGATCGAGACGCCTTTGAACCACTGCCATATTCTCATCCATAGACGACAGCCGCACCTTTACGTCGCGCAGATCATCACCCATCCGATCCAGCTTTTCTTCCATGCTCGTCATGCGCGTTTCTATCCGCCGCAAGATGATCAGGGTTAGGTTATCCGGTTCTTCCGCCATCGGCCCTACTCCGCCGCCGTCAAGGTGACGCCCTGAACGTGAGGGCGACCGATGCGATAGCGGGTGATGCGGTCTTCGACTTCGGGGCGGAAGTGACGGAACAGGCCTTGGATCGGCCAAGCCGCCGCGTCGCCAAGGGCGCAGATGGTGTGACCTTCAACCTGGCTGGCCACGTCGAGCAGGAGATCGATCTCCTTCATCTCCGCCTCGCCGGTCGCCATGCGCTCCATCACGCGCCACATCCAGCCGGTGCCTTCACGGCATGGCGTACACTGGCCGCAGCTCTCATGCTTGTAGAAATAGGCCAGACGCGCGATCGCCTTTACCAGGTCCGTAGACTTGTCCATCACGATCACGGCGGCGGTGCCAAGGCCCGACCGCAGCTCACGCAGGCTGTCAAAGTCCATCAGCGCCGTTTCGCACTGCTCCGCTGGGATCATGGCCACGGACGATCCGCCTGGAATGATGGCCTTGAGATTGCCCCAGCCGCCACGGATGCCACCGCAATGGTCTTCCAGCAGTTGGCGCAGCGGGATCGACATGGATTCTTCGATATTGCAGGGCCGCTCAACATGGCCCGAAACGCACATTAGCTTGGTGCCGGTATTGTTCGGACGGCCAAAGCCCGCGAACCAGTCCGCGCCACGGCGCAGGATGGTCCCGACAACAGCGATAGACTCAACATTGTTCACAGTGGTGGGGCAGCCATAGAGGCCCGCGCCCGCCGGGAAAGGCGGCTTCAGACGGGGCTGCCCCTTCTTGCCTTCGAGGCTCTCGAGCAGAGCGGTCTCTTCACCGCAAATATAGGCCCCGCCTCCGTGGTGGATATAGAGGTCGAAGTCCCAGCCGTGGACATTGTTCTTACCGATCAGCTTGGCCTCATAGGCCTGCTTGACGGCGGCTTCGAGCACTTCACGCTCGCGGACATATTCGCCGCGAATATAGATGTAGCAAGCATTGGCCTGCATGGCGAAGCTGGCAATCAGGCAGCCTTCGATCAGCAGGTGCGGATCATGGCGCATGATCTCGCGGTCCTTACAGGTGCCCGGCTCGGACTCATCGGCATTGACCACCAGATAGTGCGGGCGATCCTTGACCTCTTTGGGCATGAACGACCATTTCAGGCCAGTGCCAAAGCCCGCCCCGCCGCGCCCGCGCAGGCCGGAATTCTTGATCTGGTTGATCACCCAGTCGCGGCCTTGAGCCAGCATGTCCGGGGTCGCGTTCCACGCGCCACGTTTCTTCGCGCCTTCCAGTCCCCAATCTTGGAAACCGTAAAGGTTCGTGAAGATCCGATCCTTGTCTTCCAGGATGCCGACCATGACCCTGCTCTCCAAATCAACCCCTGCCGAGGGCAGGAATTGCAGGCGGACATACCGCCTAAAACCTTTAAAACCAACCGAGAACGAATGCCCCCGACCCTCTCTTAGCCCGTCTGACGGGGCCGACGCCTAGTCTTCTTCTGGTGCAACGAACGGATGGGCCTTAACCCACGCTGCTCGTTTCATCATCGACACGATCAGGCAAAACCACCCAATCAAGATCATCGCAACCGCGCTCTTGCCCAGTTCGGTCGAGAGCCCAAGCCCAGACCGTCCATTGACCAAGATGCCCAGCGTGCCCAAGGCCACCACGACCAGACCACCAACCCGCAGGGGCCAAGCAATCTTGCGGACCTCGGCCAGATAGGACTTCAACGCAACCGCTCCAGCATCAGCCATGACTGGCCTTTGCTTTCGTTTCTTTCGCCCAAGCCATCACGAACCAGATCTGCCCGCCAAAACCGGCAAGCAAAGCGGCCACAAAGACCCACAGCAGCGGCTGGACATGGCCCAGAGCAAAACCAGCAAAGCCAATCACAGCCACAGCAACACAGACCACCTCGATGGCGATCATGCGCATGAACAGGCTGCGCAAACGCGCCGTGTCCACACCAGCCGGAATATGAAGCCCTGTCTTGCTCATCAGGCCGGTTCAGCCTCCGGCAGGTTCGGCAAGGTCAATTTGGCCGCCTTAGAGCCGTCATAGAGCGCCGGATCGGTCAGGCTGGTGATCGCTCCCGTCGGTTCTGAGGAATGACGCCCCGCATAGGACCCCGCCTTAGGAGCCTTACCGGCCTTAAAGTCATCGATGATCTGAGCCAGGGTTTCCGGGGTCAGGTCCTCGTAGAAATAGTCGTTGATCTGAGCCATCGGCGCATTGGAACAGGCACCCAAGCACTCGACCTCTTGCCAAGTAAAGGCTCCGTCCGCAGACAGCTTATCCTTGGCCCCGATCTTGTCCTTACAGACCTTCATCAGGTCGTTGGCCCCGCGCAACATGCAAGGCGTCGTGCCGCAGACCTGAATGAGGGCAACCTTACCGACCGGCTCAAGCTGGATCATGGTGTAGAAGGTTGCGACCTCCAGCACCCGGATGACCGGCATGTCCAGCATCTCAGCGATCTGGCGGATGGCGGGCTCACAGACCCAGCCCTCTTGCTTTTGCACAAGCCACAGGATCGGCAGGACCGCCGACTGCTTGCGCGCCGCCGGATATTTGGTCAGCCACCACTTGACCTGCTTCAGCGTCGCCGCCGAAAAGGTGAAGCTTGCGGGCTGGTCTTTGGCAAGACGACGAACGGACATGCCTTAGGCCTTCACGAAATCAACGCGGGCGATCTTGTCACCAACGATGGTGTAGATGGCCGCCACCTCGAAAGGCACGGCCTCGGGATTACGCAGCACGCGCTCATGATCAATCACGGTATTGCCAATGACGATCCGCGAGACAAGTTGCGCCTGGTTCTGGGGGAACTGCGCGAACAGGCCGACATGACGCTCATGATAGGCCTTCAGCCCATGCAGGTTCGGCGTCGCATTCAGGTCCGACACAATGACGTCGTCGGCATAGAAGCTACACAGGGCGTCAACATCCTGGGCATTATAGGCATCCAGTTGACCCTGGACCAAAGCAACAGCGCTCATCGGTCAACCTCTCCGAAAACAATATCCAGCGACCCCAGAATTGCGCTGACATCGGCCAACATATGGCCGCGGTTCATCCAGTCCATCGACTGAAGGTGATGGAAGCCCGGTGCCCGGATCTTGCAGCGATAGGGCTTGTTCGAGCCATCCGCGACCAAGAACACGCCGAACTCACCCTTGGGCGCTTCGACACAGGCATAGACCTCACCGGCAGGCACGTGGAAGCCTTCGGTATAGAGCTTGAAGTGATGGATCAGCGCTTCCATCGACCGCTTCATGTCGGCGCGGCGCGGCGGAACGACCTTATAGTCTTCGGTCATGACGGGACCGGGCGTATCGGCCAGCTTGGCGCAGCACTGACGCATGATCCGAACCGACTGGCGCATCTCTTCCATGCGGCACAGATAGCGGTCGTAGCAGTCGCCGTTCTTGCCAAGCGGAATGTCAAATTCCAGCTCGTCATAGCACTCGTAAGGCTGATTGCGACGCAGGTCCCAAGCAATACCAGAACCGCGCACCATGACGCCCGAGAAGCCCCAATCCAGAGCCTCCTGACGGGTCACGACGCCGACATCGACATTACGCTGCTTGAAGATCCGGTTGCCCGTGATCAGGTCGTCCATGTCGCGCATATAGTTCGGGAACGCGACGCACCAGGCGTCAATATCCGCGATCAGCGCTTCGGGCAGATCTTGGTGAACACCGCCGGGACGGAAATAGTTGGCGTGCAGGCGTGCGCCGCAGGCGCGCTCATAGAACACCATCAGCTTTTCGCGCTGTTCGAAGCCCCAAAGCGGCGGCGTCAGAGCGCCCACGTCCATGGCTTGGGTCGTCACGTTCAGCAGGTGCGACAGGATGCGGCCAATTTCGGAAAACAGAACCCGGATCAACTGCGCCCGCTTAGGCACGGCCAAGCCGAGCATCTTTTCGATGGCCAGAACGAAGGCGTGCTCCTGATTCATCGGCGCCACATAGTCGAGGCGGTCGAAATAGGGCGTATTCTGCAGATAGGTCCGCGCTTCGATCAGCTTTTCGGTGCCGCGATGGAGCAGACCAATATGGGGGTCCACCCGCTCAACCACTTCGCCGTCCAGCTCCAGCACCAGGCGAAGAACGCCATGGGCAGCCGGGTGCTGGGGTCCGAAGTTGATGTTGAACTTGCGAACCTTGGTTTCCGTCACCAAGGCCACATCAGCCTCCGCAGAGGCCACAGTCGGCAGCGGGGTCATGTCATCAGCCATGAGCTTACACCTTCGCCTTTTCGTCGCCTGGAAGGGCATATTGCGCGCCTTCCCAAGGGCTGAGGAAATCGAACGCACGATATTCGGTGATCTTCACCGGCTCGTAGACCACGCGCTTGAGCGAGTCGTCATAACGAACCTCGACATAGCCCGTCATCGGGAAGTCTTTGCGCAGCGGGTGACCATGGAAGCCATAGTCGGTCAGGATGCGGCGAAGGTCTGGGTGCCCTGAGAAGAACACGCCATACATATCGAAGGTCTCGCGCTCGCACCAATCGGCATTGGGATAGACGCCCGTCACCGATGGAACCGCTGTATCCTCATCGGTCTGAACCTTGACCCGCAGGCGCAGGTTCTTGGTCAGGGACAGGAGCAGGTAGACGACGTCGAACCGCAGGGGACGCTCAGGATAGTCCACGCCGCACAGTTCGATCAGTTGCTGGAACTGAAAGTCAGCATCGTCCTTTAACAGGGTTAGCAGCGGAACGATCTGATCGGCCCGCGCCTCGATGTTCAATTCCCCAAAGGCGATGGTCGAGCCGGTCACGGCTCCGCCTGCCTTGGCGGTGATCTGTTCGGCCAGCAAGGCCAGACGCTCTGTGGTCACGATGCTCATCGTTCAATGGACCCCGTGCGACGGATCTTCTTTTGAAGTTGCAGCACGCCATAAACCAGCGCTTCAGCCGTGGGCGGACAGCCGGGGACATAGATA
>CAISGS010000050.1 GCA_903884915.1 uncultured Caulobacteraceae bacterium
AAGTACCGGAAATTGTTAGGTTATATGTTGCGGCTAAAGCGGCCTGACCCCACATAAGTAAGTATAACGCGAATGCAGCGACCAAGTGCTTCGCAACAATCTTTGAAGAAAAGCGGCCAAGGGCTGAAAGCTGGAACCGCCGATCAGGCTGAAGGTCGCTATTTGCGGAAAAAGTCTCTGATCTGACGCCGTGCACGAATCTCGCTCCGATTGATTTTTTGGAGCGGTATCATTTTTATAAAATGAACAAAAGTAATATTTGATATAGGCCACCTCAAAAATAATTTAATTCATAATTTCATTAAGTAATAGAATAATTTTTTAGTCAGAATAACCCGCGCTTCGAGCGCACAGCGAACCGAAAATTCAACCTATTTGGGAATTCCAAAGCAGGCGCGACAATAGAGAACCAGACCCTCGACAGGTTCGATTGGCGCTTAAAATACTTAAACCCGCATCGAGCGGCGGTGCCTGAGCATACTTAAGGCAAACCCACCCAACAGCAGAGCGAGCGCGATCATCGCCCATTGGCTGAGTGTAGGAACAGCCATGAGATAGGGTGCGAAGGCTATATCAACCGGTCCAGCAAAGCCTGCAACCGTTGCATCAACGGAACCGGTAGAGGTGTTGATTACGGACAGAGAATTACCCGTGCTATTGGTGACATAGGCTTTCGAGCCGTCAGACGTGACTCGAATACCGCGAGGCGCGGACCCCACCCCGATGGTAGCGATGACTGAATTTAAAGTCGTGTCGATGACCGAAACATTATTGCTTGAACCGTTGACGACATAGGCCTTGGTTCCGTCGGGGGTAACAGCGACGCTTCGAGGGCTGAGGCCGACAGAGACAGTGGTGACAGATAAGGTCGATGTGTCGATGACTGAGACGGTATCATTACCCTGGTTGGCGACGTAGACCTGAGACCCATTGGGTGTCACAGCAATACGCGTCGGGCTACTACCAACCGTTATGGGCGTACCGATTACCGTGTCGGTCGCAGTATTGACCACAGATACGGTACCGGCAGTCTGATTGCTGACATAGGCTCGTGAACCCACGGCAGCGACAGCAACCGTGCTTGGTTCTGCACCGACCGTTATGGGCGAACCGATGATTGTGTCGGTCGCCGTGTCGATCACCGATAGGCTGTTCGATGTGCTATTGACCACATAGACACGGGACCCGTCAGGCGTAATCGAAAGCCCACGCGGAGCAAGCCCAACGGCAACGGTCCGGAGAACCGTGTCGGAAAGGGTGTCGATCACGGACACCGCATTGGCTGACTCTTGGCTGATATAGGCTTTGGTCCCATTCGGGGTGATGGCGACACGTGTTGGGCCCGTGATGGCGATGGTGCCGATCAGAGTGTTGTTTGCTGTATTGACCACCGAAACGAAGTTGTTGGTCGGGCTAACCACATAGGCCTTCTCGGCCCTCACCATCGATGGGTTTGTAAAGACGCCGAAAATAAGCGCCAAAATAGCAAATAATTTTATGTCGCAGAAAGCAAGAGAATCAGTTGAAAATCTTGTCATCCGGCGCACCGTCAATCACACATTATAATTCCACTATCGCTAACAATGTTCGATTTATCACGCAATATGATTCCAAGATGTATTTCACCACAACCTGAAGTGCGGCGCTCACATTCCAAAGAGTATTGAGATAAAACCTTTGAAAGGTTCGTGAGAACAATCCACTGGCAATGTGTTGGCTCATCTTGACCAGAACGCGGGACGCAAGCGAGGCTGTGCGTAAAGCCCTTTGCAACATCCCCACCTCCCACTAGCCTAACCCCATGGAAACCCTCCCCACCGCAGGCGCGACGATAGAGAACCAGACCCTGGACGGGTTCGGTTGGGGTGAGGCGGACCTGACGGACGCGGCCTTCCACAACTGCCTGATCGCAGACGCCCCGTTCGGCGCGGTGACACTGGAGGGCGCGCGGTTCTATCGCTGCCGCATCCTGCGCGGCCGGTTCGCGCGGGCGGACCTTCGCGACACCCTGTTTGAAGACTGTAATTTCGCCGATCCTGAGGCCCATACCGGACTGTCACTGGCCTATAGTCGGCTGGATCAGGCCGTGTTCCGCCGCTGTGACCTCAGCTTTTCCAAGATCGAAAGCTGCGAGATGCATGGCGTAACGCTGGAGGACTGCAATCTTCGCGGTGCGCATTTTCAGCGCAATGACTTTACCCGCAATTTGGGGCGCTATCGGTCATCAGCGGCCGCGACCGTGAGGCGCTGCAACTTCCATCTGGCTGATCTCAGTGACATCAGCCTGCCCGGATGCGATCTGGCCCAATCCCTGTTTCGCGAGGCGGACCTCAGCGGGGCCAATCTCGAAGGCGCGGACCTGCGCGACACCGACCTGTTCGGGGCCATAACCAGCGGCGCCAAGCTGGCGGGCGCCGACCTGCGCGGGGCCGAAATCAGCGGCCTAGACCTCACCGCCCTGGCCAGCCGCGACGGCCTGAAGATCACTGCCGATCAGCAATATGCCCTGTTGTCGGCGCTGGGCATCGCGGTGAGTGTGGAATAGCGGATAGGCCAACGTGCCGGGACAAGGCTTGGCGATCGGCCCATCTCGGTCCATCTTGCGCCCATGCTGACCCAAGACATCGCGATCCGCGCCAAGCGCAAGCTAACCAACCGCCTGATTGCAGCCCATGATGCGGCGCGCCTTCGCCCCCATCTGACTGACGATATGTTGCTGATCGCGGGCAATGGCGACCTGATCGACGGGGCCGACGCCGTGGTCGCGGCCTTTGCCAGCCAATTTGCCGCCTCGGGCTTCATCACCTATGTGCGCACGACAACCTCGATCGAGATCACCGACGATGGTCACCGCGCCGCTGAAATGGGCCGCTGGACCGGAAACTGGCAAGACGGCAGCGAGATGAGCGGCATCTACATGGCCACCTGGCGCAACAATCGCGGCCAATGGCTGCTGGAGCGCGAACTTTACATTACGCTGCAGGGGTAAGGGCGAGCGGCCTTTTCAGACCGGTTCCCGAAACAGGCATCAATGAAATAGGCCCAGGCCGTCAATAACCAGTTTTAGCCCAATGCCGATCATCGACAGATAGATCAGGCTATAGAAGCGCTCGGCATCGATCTTACGGACCAGATAGACACCAAGAACCGTGGACAACAAGGCCACGGGAACGAGCTCTGCCGAAGAGATGAGGTTGGTGGGCGTGAGCTGACCCAAGGCGATATAGGCGGGCACCTTAATCAGGTTCATATAGGCAAAAGACAGAGCGTTTGAGCCAACCAACACATCGCGCGGCAATTTACGCGGGAGCACCCACATTTGAAACGGCGGCGCACCGGCATGGGCGATCTGACTGCCGAACCCCGAGGCGACACCGAACAGAACTCCCAACCAGCGCGGCGAATTGCTGGGCAGCGCCACCGCTCCGCCGCGATCCTGCCACAGACGGTGCGCACCAAAGACGAAGGAAAGTCCCCCGACCGTGGTTAGGATGGCGGTTTCAGAGACACGCGACGCGAACAGGTAACCGAGGATGACGCCGATCGTCATGCCTGGGATCATCACCGCCAAAACCACCTTGTCGAAGCTCTTACGGAAGGACCAAACCCCGACCATGTCCTGCACGATCAAGATGGGCAAAAGCACAGCCGCGCTCTCCAGGGGCGGGTTGGCGATCACCATCAAGGGCATGGCCAGCGCGCCCAGTCCGGAAAAACCGCCCTTGCCTATCCCCGAAAGGATCACCGCAAGCACCGCCCACCCTATCGCCCAACCGTCATGAAACATCAGATCTATCGCTCATCCGTGCAACCGCCGAGCGGTCGGCGCCATCCATAGAACCGGCAAATCCAGATGCAATTACTATTCGCCCTTTTGGGTCTGGTGAGAGCACCAACCGGTCACGCGGACAGCTCAGCGGCGCCGAACGGTGCCGTGGATCGGGGCGTTTGAGTGCGAACTCTACGTCATGCTGCAGGGATGGGGACGGCGAGGGATTGACGCCATAGCCGTCTAGATTTGAGGTCTGTTATCCTGCGCAATTCGGTTTTATGATCGTCTGATATTGGTTGGGCAGGTTACGCTTTGTGGAGGCGATCATGTCATTGAGGATGCCGCAGAACTTCTCGTCTTCGCCGCGGTTCGAGACGGGGTTGAACGTTCTGGAAACCCAAATGATGGCCGAACAGGCGTCCAGTCTCGGGAGGCTTGGCAGTGACGCTGAAAAGGCGCTTGCCGCGCTGAACGCAACCTCGACCGCACCCGGAAGCGACGAGCATGAGGCCCTCACCAATGCCGCCGCGAAGGCTGTCTGGTATTTTTTCATCCAGCGGGATGCTTGCGGCGTCCGGGATCACGATACCTTTATCCAACATTATAAGGTACCAAGAGCCGTTCTGGCTCGGCTCGGCACAAAGGTCTGAGCGGATCTAATCGCCCGCCATGCGGTAGATCTCGTCGATCAAGCCCATATGGGCCAAGGAGTCAGTACCGCCAACGATGGGCTGACAATGCCCCCTCATGACCTGAACCACATGCTCTAGCTGCGCCTCAAAGGTGGCCACAGGATCAATCGGCAGCTCCTCGACCTTGCCGCCAAGGGTCAGGGCCGAGCGGCAGCCAATCTGCGGCGCGATGAAGTTGGTAATGTCCAAGCGCCCGAGGCTACCGACGGCCGTCAGTTGGGCCAACATGCGGTTTGGGACCATCGAGCTGGAGATCTTAGCCGTCACGCCCCCGCCAAAGGCCAAGGTCGCTTCGAGCGCGGCATCGACGCCATGCTGCATCTGCGCGCTGGCCGATAGGACGGTGGGCTCTGACTGGGCCAGCATGCGAACAGCATGGAGACAGTAGGTACCCAGATCCATCAGCGATCCGCCGCCCAAGGCCTTTTGCCAGCGCAGCTCGGTCTCACTATAGGCGATGGGCACATCAAACACCGCCTCCAGCGACTGGACCGTGCCCAGCACACCGCTCTGAACGAGCGCGATGGCCTCGAACATCACCGGATGGTGGCGATAATGCAGGGCCTCAAACAGAGGCCGACCATTGCGCTGTGAGGCATCGACCATAGCCTGAGCCTCGCCCAAATTCATCGCAAAGGGCTTTTCGCAAAGGACCGCCTTGCCAGCGTCCAAGGCCTTGATCGTCCATTCGGCATGAGATCCAGGAGGCAAGGCGACATAGACCAGATCAACATCCTCGCGCTGGATCAGGGCCTGATAGCTATCGGCCACATGGGCGATCCCCTGCTCGGCGGCAAAGGCCCTCGCACGGTTAGGATCGCGCGCGGCGACGGCTTTGACCGTTACATCGGAGCGGGCTTGAGCAGGCTTGACCAAGGCCCATGGCGCGATCTTAGCCGCGCCCAATATGCCGATACGCAATGGGGAGGATGTCATAAGGCCTCGATCTCTATCCGAACCGGTCCAGCGACCTTCGCCCGGATCAAAACGGTCCCACCCTCGCTAGATACCTCAATAAGGTTTCGGGGGAAATAATTGGCGCGCCCGGAACGATTCGAACGTCCGACCCTCAGATTCGTAGTCTGATGCTCTATCCAGCTGAGCTACGGGCGCGCTGTTGCCCTAGGGCAAGGTGGCGGAAACTAGTCGGTGGGCAGTCTTTAGGCAAGCGTTAGTTCTAGCTTTTTTCTGTGTGGTTTTGGCTGGCGAAGATTGGGCCGGGCGGTATGGTGAAATCTGTTGGTGAGATTGAGATATTGGGGATTGAGATGCGAAAGTCAGTGAGCGGTCTGGGCCTTGTATTTTTGGTCCTTGCCG
>CAISGS010000051.1 GCA_903884915.1 uncultured Caulobacteraceae bacterium
GAGTACCGCCTCCGGGATAGGCTAAGCGGCGGGGCGAGCCGGTGCTGCAGTTTTCGCCGTTCGAGACGTCACCGGCGGTGCGCGATCGCGAAACCGCTGCTTCATCTTATCGACCCAGCCGGCAAAGATTTCATTGTCCGAGACCTTCTGAGCGAAGTCGGAGGTCGTCGTGTCTCCATCCGGTCCGACCAGAGCGACCCGCAGAGCATCGGCCTGTTTTGCTCCATTTACAAAGGGCTTGAAGCGCTGATTCAGTCTGGCGAGGGAGACGTCGTCACCGGCCAGACTATAGCCAATGGCCGCCCGCAGAAGCCGCGTTTCATCCTCTTCGGTCAGAGGTGTCGCGGGGGTCTTCCAACGATCCCCAAGGCTCTTTTCAAAGACGGGTCCAACCTGCGGCCACGCGCGCTGGCGCCATGCGGCTTCGCCGCGCACTTCGCTGGCGTCGTTACTCTTGTCATTTTCTAGGATTTCAAGCGCATGATCCATCCGACCAACGGCGACCAAGGCCTTGGCCTCGATGATCCGTCGTTCAGCGTTCAACGATGATGGCAAAACCGTCGTGCGCGAACTGTTGATCGCCTCAAGCGCCTGCTCAGGCTTTCGGTTCATCAGATTGATTAGGGCCAGATCCGTGGCGACGACCGCACGTGGCACCCCGTCCAAGCGTTCGTTAGCTTGATATTTCAAAAGCTCCGCCGCCTGATCCAACAGATCGACATCGACCAGACGCCGGGCAAGGCGGCGCACCATCAGGTCGCCATCGGCACCCATCGGGGTCAATTCTTTAAAGTCGTAGAACAGGGCGAGGGCCTGAATGGGCTCCAAGCCATCGGCATCACCATCAAGGAACAGCGCCCTAAAGGCATTGCTCAACTGGCTCTGAATGGCCTGAGAATCCGGCATATCGGGCTGCCGGTTGCCTGCCGAGCGCAGGACGTCCAGTGCCTCCCGATAACGCCCTAAGCTGATATAGAGTTCACCCAGTGTGCGAATGGTCTTCAACTCATTGGCATCGCCGCGCCAGCGGTACCGAAGGCCGTCATAGACCCCAGCAGCCGTTGGCGGCGTGATCATGCCTCGGTCAAGCTTGATCCGTGTAGCATTGAGCAGGGCCGGCGCATTGACCTCTTCGGTCCGAGCGCGTGCGAGGGCATCAAACATATGCATCGCCCGAGGCGCGTCGCCCATGGCTTCGAAAATCTGCGCCTGTACCAGCAAGGTCTTCAAGGTCTCGACAATGTCGACATCGGAGATCTGGGCTCCGCGCAACAGGGCCCGCGCGCCATCAACGTCACCCGTCGCCAGCGTGGCCTCGGCATTGGCCCTAGCAAACCGCGCCTGCCAGGTCGGTGAGAACAGCTTTAGGGCTGGCATGCCTTGCTGAAACTGGTCACGGGCTTCAGGCCATTGGCCCTGCTTATAGGCAATAAATCCCCGCCAAAGCGCGCTGGACGGATCGCCCTGCAGAACCGGAGAGGCCAAATCGGCAGAGGCCTCTTTATATCGCCCCGCCATGACCTTGGCCGCGCCGCGAAGCCCACGGAATTCCGCATTGCCCATCATGGTCTGGTTGACCTTGGCCACCAAATTGAGCATCCCGATGCCTTCAAAGGACAGGTCAGAGCCGATCAGAAAACGCGCCATCGACATCCGTGCTGTGACGTCGCCATC
>CAISGS010000052.1 GCA_903884915.1 uncultured Caulobacteraceae bacterium
AACCCTGTCGGACAGGCCGCATGGATCCTTGAGCGGTTCTATGACTGGTCGGACCTGCGCACCAAGTCTCTGATCGGCGCCTACAGCAAGGACCAGCTCCTGACCAACATCATGATCTATGTGATGACCGGCTCCTTCACGACCGGGGCCTGGTACTATCGCGGCCTGATGGAGGAAGGCGGCGTGCAGTTTACTGAGGGCCAACGCTGCGAGACCCCGACCGCCTTCGCCAACTTCCCCGGCGAGGCGCTCTATGCCGCGCCGCCGCGCAGCTGGGCCGAGCGGGCCTACAACATCACCCGCTGGACGGACATGGCCACGGGCGGTCACTTCGCGGCCATGGAAGAGCCCGACCTGTTCGTCACGGACCTGCGCGAATGGGCAGCCTCGCTTTGACCCCTCGCTTTGACTTTGCCTCGGACAATACAGCCGGCATGGCCCCAGAGGCCCTAGAGGCGCTGATCGCCGCCAATCAGGGCACGGCCAGCGGCTATGGCAGTGATGACCTGTCTCGGCAGGCAGCGGACGCCGTACGTGCCTTTCTTGATGCTGACGCCGAGGTTCGGTTCGTGGCCTCGGGCACAGCGGCCAATGCCGTGGCTCTGGCCATGCTCTGTCGCCCGTTTGAGGCTGTTTTGGCCCATGAGCACGCCCATGTGACAGTGGACGAGACCGGGGCACCGGCCTTTTTTAGCGGCGGTGCAGGGATCATCCCTCTGCCCGGCCGCTCTGCCAAGATCGACCCGCAGGCCTTGGCCGACCATCTGAATGGGCCCGATAGCCCCCATCATCAGGCCCCCGCCGCCCTTAGCCTGACCAACAGTACCGAATATGGCACGGTCTATAGCACCGACGAGGCCCGTACCCTGATCGATCTGGCCAAGGCCAAGGGGGTTGGCGTGCATCTGGACGGAGCGCGCCTTGCCAATGCCGCCGCCAGCGGCTTTGATCCCAAGGCTATTGCCGGGCTGGGTGTCGATGTTCTGGTGCTGGGAGGCACCAAGGCTGGCATGTCCCCGACAGAGGCACTGGTGGTGTTTAACAAGCGCTTAGGCCGCCGTCTTGATGGACGGCTGAAACAGGCTGGGCAACTGCCCTCCAAGGGCCGGTTCTATGCCGCGCCCTGGATCGGGATGCTGGAAAGCGGTGCCTTTGTGAGCCGCGCGGCCCACGCCAACCAGATGGCCCAGCGCCTCGCCGCCCTGATGCCCTTTAAGATCGTCCATCCGGTTCAGGCCAATGGCCTCTTCGTCGAGATGAACGACGAGCAGCACAGGACCCTGATCGCCCAAGGCTTGCAGGTCTACCGCGTCGCCGACGGCAGCGTCCGCTTCATGTGCAGTTGGGCCACCACGCCAGAGGCCGTCGATGGTCTGGGCGAGGTGTTGCGGGCGGTGGTTTAAGCCACCTTCACCCGCGCTGAACTCTCGGGCAGGTCCTGACCGAAGGCGCGCTGGAAGAATTCGGCCACGGTGGCCCGTTCCAGTTCGTCGCACTTGTTCAAGAAGGTCAGGCGGAAGGCTAAGGCCACGTCGCCGCCGAAAATCTCGGTGTTCTGCGCCCAAGTAATCACGGTACGCGGGCTCATGACCGTCGAGATGTCCCCGTTCATGAAGGCGTTGCGGCTCATATCGGCAACACGGACCATCGCTGAGATCAGGCGGCGGCCTTCGGTCGTGTCATAGGAGGGCGACTTGGCGATTACGATGTCGGCTTCGACGTCATGCGGCAGATAGTTCAGGGTGGTGACGATAGACCAGCGGTCCATCTGGCCCTGATTGATCTGTTGGGTGCCGTGATAGAGGCCGGTCGTGTCGCCCAGACCGATGGTGTTGGTCGTCGAGAACAGACGGAAAAACGGGTTTGGCGTGATGACCCGGTTTTGGTCGAGCAGGGTCAGCTTGCCTTGAAGCTCCAGCACGCGCTGGATGACGAACATCACATCCGGGCGGCCTGCATCATATTCGTCGAAGACCAGCGCGATGGGCCGTTGCAGGGCCCAGGGCAGCATACCTTCGCGGAATTCGGTGATTTGCTTGCCGTCCTTCAGGACGATGGCATCCTTACCGACCAGATCGATACGGCTGATGTGGCTATCGAGATTGACCCGAACCAGCGGCCAGTTCAGACGCGCGGCGACCTGCTCGATGTGGGTCGACTTACCCGTGCCGTGATAGCCCTGCACCAT
>CAISGS010000053.1 GCA_903884915.1 uncultured Caulobacteraceae bacterium
AGCAGATTGCAGGACAGTCCTATCCTGCAACTCGAAGGGACGGCGAAGGGCATCTTCGAGATCGGCTTGGGCAAGGCTTGCCAAATGCCGTGTCTCGAGGGCCGATAGGCTCGCTTCAGCGACGGCCGCCGTCGCGAAAGCCAAATCCAAGCCGTCCGTTTCCCCAAAGCGGTAGGTTATCTGCGCGTTACCAAAGGCTTTGCGGGCCAGCGGCAGGTCTGTTTGATCGGCTTGATTACGATTGGTTTGAGCCTGCTTTAGCGTCGTCCAAGCCTGATCTACGGCCGCCAGAACGGCCGCTTGGCTCGTTTCCAACGCCCTGCCCGCCTCTATCCGCCGCGCATCGGCTTCAGCGATGGCGGCGCGATTTAGGTCATAGGGCGGAAGGCTAAGTCCAACGGAAAGGGGCAGTTTGTCGATACCGCGCTCCCAGACATAGCCCGGACCAAGTCGTACCTCTGGATATTGCTTGGCATAGGCAAGGCGCAGCTCAAGATCTGAACGTTCATAGGCCGCGACGGCGGACAGAACATCTTTGCGAAGAAGCACAGCCTCTCGCCGCCAAGCCATCAGCTGCGTCTGGTCAAACGCGCTATCCTCCGCCTCCGCCGTGATCTTTAGGCCCTCGACCTTGTCAGCCGTTACGCCAAGTGCATCGGCCAGGACCTGATCGGCTCGGGCGCGCCGAGCTTTCGCGGCGCGCTCAAGGGTTTGAGCGGCGGTAAGGTCAGATTTCATCCGCACAAGCGCCAAATCAGGCTCTTCTCCCTGTTCGACGCGCTGCTCCATCAAGGTCACGGCGGTACTGCGCGCCAAGACCAGATCAGAGGCAGTCTTTTGCTCTTCGTCGGCGTAATGCCGGTCGATCAGGCCATGTTTGACCTTGGAATAGGTACTCCACAGCGCTTCGACATAGGCATAATAGGCGTCAAGCGCGCTCAAGTCCGCCGACTGCACCCGACTGTCGCGCCGCTGGCCCCAATCGGTTGGCAGGTCCAGCGCTGCCCCGTAAAGCCACGGCGAGGTGCCCCCGGCAGCTTTAGAATATTCCGCCGTCAAACTGAGGCTTGCGGCGGGATGGGTTTTGGAACTCCGCGCCGCAGCCCACGCCGCCAAGACCGAGGATTGAGACTGTAATAGTGTGGGTGAGGTCTTCAGGGCTTGCGCCATGAGTTTGGACGGTGAGAGGACCTCGCCCGTTTGAAGGCCCTCGAGCGGGCGCACATCATAGAGCAACGGATAGGCCCCTAAATCGACGGGCCGCGGCTCATACTGAGCGCATCCGCTCAGCAGCGTAAAAACGGAAATGATCGCCAGGTGTTTCAATATTTTGCCTTGGCCAGTGAGATAGGAAGCGTCTGTAACGGGAGAGGTTGTCTGTTCCGTGACAGTCGGTTGTTTCGCGGTCTGCTCGGTCAACCCAAAGCGATAGGATCCGATTTCAGTCAATGGGCAAGGCAAACATAAACAACCGTCATATTTGATCCATAGATTGGTCGCAATCGCTGTTGGAAAATGGACGCCGTGCTTTGAACCGATCCGTCTCTGCCGCCTTGGTCCTATCTGTGTTTCTTTGGTTTTCCGTTGCAGCGGCACAAATCAGGCTAATCGGGATCGGTACGCTGGATCACAGCGCCAAAGGCTCGAATGTCGACCTGTTCTCCGAGAGCACGCCGCTTGAAAACAGCTTGGCGGCCAATGGGCTTGGCGGGTTAGGCTCGGGCTTGGCCTATGCGGGTGGCGACACCTTTTTGGCATTGCCCGATAGAGGGCCAAATGCGTCGCCCTATAATCGTTCAGTGGATGATACAACCAGTTTTGTGGCCCGCTTTCAGACCCTTCGGGTCAAGCTAGCCCAGCAGCCAGAGGACTCAAATCTACCGATCGCGGTAAGCGTCGAATTGACAGCGACAACTCCCCTGTTCAGCGCCAAGCCCCTCACCTACGCCAAAGCCAGCCAAGGCCTTCGCGATGGAACGCCCCGGTCTAATGGCCATTCCAAATATTATTTCACGGGCCGGTCCGATAATTTTGACCCGTCTCACCCGTCGACTTGGCAGGGCAATGGCCGCTTTGATCCAGAAGGCCTGCGGGTCTCTAATGATGGCCAAAGCGTTTATATTTCCGACGAATACGGGCCCTATCTTCGCCAGTTCAACCGTGCAACGGGGCAACTCATCCGCAGCATCCCGCTGCCAAACAAGTTGGCCGTCGAAAAACCGGCTCCCATTGGCGAGGCCGAAATTACGCAAAACCGATCAGGTCGCACCGCCAATAAGGGAATGGAGGGCCTAGCCATCTCGCCCGACGGTAAGGTTCTGGTTGGCGCGATGCAGGCGGCCCTACTCCAAGACGCCTCTGACCCCGCCACCAAGAAATTGATCCGACTGATCCATATCGATCTGGCGAGCGGCGTGGTTCAGGAATTTGGCTACATCCTGACAGAAGGCTCTGGGGTCAGTGAAATTCTGGCCATCAATAGCCATGAGTTTTTGCTGTTAGAGCGCGATGGTGCAGGTCTTGGTGATAAAAACCCAATCGCAGTAACCAAGAAGCTTTTTCGCGTCGACCTAGCCAATGGGGTCGATATTACTGACCTCAAGGGTACAGCGGCAGTGGCAGCGGCATTGAAAAAGACGCTGGTCTTAGATCTCGTGAAGGCCCTTGCTGAAGGTGGAATAGACGCGAGCAATGTGCCAGCCAAGCTGGAGGGCATCACCTTTGGCCCGGATACGAAGGTCAAGGGGCGGATGCTGCACACCCTTTTCATGACCAACGACAATGACTTCAGACCCGATCTGGCGGGCCCCAATCGGATCTTTGTTTTTGGCTTTGGTGATAGTGACTTGCCTGATCTCGCGCCTCAACAGATAAGGTCAGAGAACCGATCATTCTCCAAAGTCGAATAACGACACAATAGTGTTCATAAATAGTCATAAATCCTTCACTTGATGCCGGTGTCTCGAAGGTCTCTAAGCCCAGATGGTTGTGGTGCGCGGTGGATTCGAGATGAGTCCTTCATTTGAACGGGCACCTCCATTTCTGTGGGGCGAAATTCATCATGGCACGGACGATTTTTTCAAGATTATTAGCTGTTTCTAGCGTTTCTGCACTGGCGCTTTCGGCGTCATTGACTTGTGCCATTCAGGCGCACGCCGCTGAGGCTGCAAAGCCTTCGTCAGTCGACGCGAAAGAGGTTGAAGAAATTGTTGTCACCGCGCCGGTAGGCCGCGCTGCTGACGTTGCTCCGGTCAAGGCGTCTTTGACCGCCGTCCAGCCACAAGCCGTGATCACCCGCAAGTTCATCGAAGAATCGGCCCCGCGCGTTGGTGACTTCACGACTACGGTCGTTTTGGCCCCCTCGATGGTCACCACCCCCAACCCAAACGGCTCTGGCGCAACGGACGGCGCGAAGCTGTCCATGCGCGGCTTTCAGGACGGCGAGTACAACATCACCTATGACGGTATCGCTTGGGGTGACACAAACGGGCCAAGCCACCACTCAAATTCGTTCTTCCCCTCATCGACCATCGGCGGTGTCGTGGTCGACCGCGGACCTGGCTATGCCACCGATCTTGGCCAAGCCAATTTCGGCGGCGCGGTAAACCTTTACTCTTTGCCCTTTGAAGATGACTTTACGGTGCGCCAAACCCTGACGGTCGGCAGCTATGGCACCTCCCAGTCGGTCACCACGCTGGGCACCGGCCCGGTCAAGGCCCTGCACGACGCCAACTTCGTCATGAACATCATGGGCTATAAGACCGACGGCTATCTGACCCATAGCCCCAGCGATGGCCTAAACGAGTTCTTCAAGGCAACCTTGCCCGTCAATGACAAGGTTTCGATTACCGCGCTCTACACCCACAACTACAATACCTATAGCCAGAGCGACAGCGTCACCCCTGCGACCCTCGCCCAGACCCTGGCCTATGGTAAGCGCTTCTCTCTGAGCAATGACCCCACGCTCCAGACCTTCAAGGACTATAACTTCACCAAGAAGCAGACCGATTTTGGTTATATCCGCGCCAATGTCGATTTTGGTGGCGGCCTAAAGGCTGAAAACACCGCCTATAGCTACTGGTACAGCAACAAGACCTTGTCTGCGGCCAATGGTGCGGCTGATGCGACGATTGGCGCGACGGCTCTGGCTGCTGCCAACAAGGTCATATTGAACCCTTCAGCCGTCTATCCCATCGGCGGCGCAGGCTATTCGTCGAGCCTCAAGGTCAACGGTATTCCCGGCTACACCAAGCGTAACGAATATCGCGTGCGCGGTGACATCCTGAAGTTCGACAAGGAGTTTGCGACCGGCAAGGCGACCTTCGGCGTCATGTACGAAATGGCTCAGACCAGCCGTTCGCGCTTTGATTTTGACTGGGTGACCTTCCGCCCAGATTACCGCGAAAAGGCGGCTCTGATTACCGGCGATTTTGGTTGCGCGGGTCTGCCAACGACGGTTGCGCCAGGTAAGACCTATAATGGTGCCTGTCAGGTTCCTCTGAACATCGCCTATAACGAATATTCAGGCTGGCATCAGTATCAGACCTTCGCTCAATATGAGTGGAAGCCCAATGACAAGCTGACCGTCACGCCCGGCATCAAGCATGTGAATTTCGAGCTCTACGTCCACGCACAGGCCTTGGCGGTGAAGGGCTCCATTCAACCTGCCTACACCTCGTCGACCTATACTGCGACCCTGCCGTTCCTCACCGCGAACTATCGCATTGAGCCCAACTGGGCGGTCTATGGCCAGTATGCTCAAGGCTTCTTGGTGCCGAGCATTGGCGTGTTTTATGTGAACGCCCCGGGCAAGAACAAGGTCGAGCCACAGACCTCGACCAACTATCAGCTTGGTACGGTCTATAACGCTGGCAATGTAACCATCGACGCTGACATCTATTATATCGACTTCAAAAATAAGATTCAGTCGGTGACCGATCTTGCGACCAATGAAACCTACCAGACCAACCTTGGCGGCGCGACCTACAAGGGCGCTGAAGGACAGATCACCTATGTCTGGGCCAAGGGCCTAAGCACCTTCGGTAACCTCTCGGTCAACAGCGCTGAAGGTAAGAATGACCCCTATAATGCCGGCTATAACGGTCACCAGCTGCCCAAGACACCGTTCTGGACCGGCGCGGCTGGCGTGCGTTATCAAAAAAATGGCCTCTTCACCTCAGACGACAGCCTGATTGCGACCTTGAACGAAAAGATCATTGGCCCACAGTTCACCAATGGTGCCTCAGGTGCAACCGGACCTAGCGGTAAGGTTCACGCCTTCGATCAAGCTGACTTGAGCGCGACCTACAACCTTGGTCGTTACAGCATCCAGGCTCAACTGTTGAACCTGCAAGACCACCAAGATGTGACCTCGTTCAAGGGCTCCGCCCTCGTGGCTGGCACCAACCTCCCTGCCCAAACCCTGGCTCAAGGCGGCGCGGCCAATATCTTTACCTATCAGACGGGCCGCAGCTATCAGATCACTCTGAAAGCCGTGTTCTAAATAGGACTTCAACCTGCTCGGCGTGAACAGCGCCGAGCAGGTCTCCTACCCTTACTGGCCGGTTCAGGTCTTTGAGCCTAAGGTCGCGCATGTCTATCTGGAGCGTTCCATGATCCGCCGCCTATTGGTTAGCACGACCCTTGTAACCGCCTTGAGCCTTATGGCTCCGGCATCCGTGTCGGTCGCATGGGCTCAAACGGCGAGCCCCGCTCCGGCCTCTGTAGCACCAGCCAAACCTAAGAAGGTTCTGAAATATCTAACGGCCGCTGACATCGACCCCAAGCGCCTCTTGCCCGCGCCCCCTGTGGACGGCTCGGCCATGGCCTTAGCCGATCTTGCCGAATTACATCGGATCATTGCCGCGCGGACACCGGAGCGTTTGGCCCAAGCGAAGTGGGACGATGACCACGAAGATGCCTCCGCCTTCAATGCCACGGTCGCCGGAGGATTTGATGTTTCAAAGCTGCCGATCACCGCAGAGCTTTTAGAGGTCGTCAACATAGACGCGTCCCTAGCAGCAGGGGCCGCAAAGACCCTGTTTGCCCGCAAACGCCCATGGGCTGTGGATGCAACGATCCCCACCTGTGACCCGAACGATGCCCCGCTGACCTCTTATCCGAGCGGTCATTCAACGCGCGGCTATGCCATTGCCATGACCTATGCCCTGCTCATCCCTGAAAAGGCCCAGGCCTTTATGAGCCGAGGTGCGGACTACGCCTATAGCCGCCAGGTTTGCGGCTCACACTATCCAAGCGACACCGCCGCCAGTCAGGCCCTTGCTGCCGCGCTGGTGGCGACCCTGATCAAAAATCCAGAATTTCAAGCCAAGCTTGAAGCGGCGCGCGCTGAGCTTCGGACCGGCCACTATACCGGACAATAGGGTCAACCCTTTGGCTTGGTCGTAGTTGCGCAGCGATTAGCGCCCAGCGCTTCGCCCGGCAATGAATGACTTGCCGGTAACCGCATCAACGGGGCTTAAAGCCTGTCAATTGCAGCCCGCCCGATGCGAAACGACTTTCGGTAGGCTACTCACATATGCGCCAAGAGCGCTCCCAACGCGGCAGCACGATACACTCACGAAATTTTCGTGAAGACATGAAACTTTCGCAGCACTGAGATCAAACCGTTTCTTTGCTTTGATAAGGTCCTTCTAATTTGGGGGATTTGAAGATGAGTTTTTTGCATAGCTACCGTAATTTATCGCTTGGTGGAGTAGCACTCGCCGTGCTGACCATTGGAATGGTTAGCGCGCAATCTGCGAGCGCTGCAGCCGCGTCCGACGCCGCCTCGACCCCGGAAGCCACGGCGTTGAGCGAAGTCATTGTGACCGCAGAAAGGCGCGCCGCCAACGTCCAGAAAATCCCGATCTCGATCTCTGTCGTCAGCGCGCAGGCCATGGA
>CAISGS010000054.1 GCA_903884915.1 uncultured Caulobacteraceae bacterium
ACCGACGCCCTGACCAGCCGCACCATTCCCACGCCCGGTCTCGATTTTGCCAGCGTCGAGCGCATTCAGATCGTGGCCTGCGGCACCGCCTCCTACGCGGCCCAGATCGCGCGCTATCTGTTTGAGCGATTGGCGGGCCTACCCACCGATGTCGAGATCGCCTCTGAGTTCCGCTATCGCGACCCGGCCCTCCTGACCACGACCCTGGCTGTAGCCGTGTCGCAATCGGGGGAAACCGCTGATACTCTCGCGGCCTTGCGCTGGTGTAAGGCCGCCGGTCTGCGCACGGCTGCGCTGGTCAATTCCCATGAATCGACCATGGCCAGAGAGGCCGACTTCCTCTGGCCGACCCATGCGGGCCCAGAAATTGGCGTGGCCTCGACCAAGGCCTTCACGGCCCAGATCACAGCCCTCACGGCGCTGGCCGTCACCGCCGCCGTGCAACGCGGCCGCATCGGTGCCAGCCAAGAGGCCAAGCTGGTCAAGATCTTGCTTGAGGCCCCGCGCCTCATAGCCGCGTCGCTTAAGTCCGAAGAGGCCGTTCGCGCCCTCGCCATCGACACAGCCAAGGCCAGAGATGTCCTCTATCTCGGCCGCGGCCCCATGTATCCACTAGCCATGGAGGGGGCGCTAAAGCTCAAAGAAATCAGCTATATCCATGCTGAGGGTTATGCGGCTGGCGAGTTGAAACACGGCCCCATCGCCTTGGTGGACGAGGCCACACCCGTGATCATCGTCGCGCCGCACGACAGTTTCTTCGAAAAGACCGCCTCCAACATGTCTGAGGTCATAGCGCGCGGGGGGCGGGTCATCCTATTCACCGACGAAGAGGGCGCAGCCCATGCGCCCGCGGGGGTCCGTGTCGTGATTGCGCCAAGCAGCGATCCCTTGATCACGCCTCTGGTCATGTCCGCGCCGATCCAGATGCTGGCCTACTATGTTGCGGTCCAGAAGGGTGCCGATGTCGATCAGCCACGCAATCTGGCCAAATCGGTTACGGTGGAATAAAGGCTAAGGGGTCTTGGGTCTGTTTGACTGAGATAAAGACGCCTAACGGGTCAGATCATGGTCCCGCATCGGTACGGAGAGCCTATGAAACCCGTTCGCAAAGCCGTTCTGCCCGTGGCGGGTCTTGGAACACGCGTCCTTCCGGGCACCAAGGTGACCCCCAAGGAACTGCTCAACGTCGTTGATCGGCCGATCCTGTCCTACATCATCGCCGAGGGTCGCGCCGCCGGGATAGAGCATTTCGTCTTTGTCACGGGCCGCTCCAAGGGTGCGATTGAGGACTATTTCGACCATCAGGTGGAACTGGAGGCCCAGCTTCAGGCCAAGGGCAAGCTCGACATTCTGGCCGAGTTGCTCGGGGAATTGCCGAGGCCCGGCGAGATGAGCTTTGTGCGCCAGATGGCCCCGCTGGGTTTGGGCCATGCGGTCTGGTGCGCCCGCGACATTATCGGTGACGAGCCGTTTGCCGTCATGCTGCCCGATATGGTCATGAGCGCGGCCAAGGCGCCGCTGGCTCAAGCCATTGAGGCCTACAATCAAAAGGGCGGCAATATTGTCGTGGTCGAGCCCTGCCCAGAGGGTCAAGCCCACCAATATGGCATTGTCGCGCTGGATAATCCTGCAGGCCGCCTCAATCGTATGACCGGCATGGTCGAAAAGCCCGCCAAGGGCACCGAGCCCTCCAACCTGTTCATTTCAGGCCGCTATATCCTTCAGCCTGAAATCTTCGGCCTGCTGGCCGAACAGGGCAAGGGCGCGGGCGGCGAGATCCAACTGACCGACTCCATGCTGACACTGCTCAAGAGCCAGGACTTCCACGCCTTGGAATATGAGGGCGTAACCTATGACTGCGGCGACAAGCTCGGCCTCCTGCGCGCCAACATCGC
>CAISGS010000055.1 GCA_903884915.1 uncultured Caulobacteraceae bacterium
TGATCCGGACCGCAGCCTGTCTTGGGTCCATAAGCGCCTGACCGATGGGCGCCGCATGACCATGAGGACCAAGCCCCAGCCCCTGGCCATTCGAAGCGCACCCAAACCTGACGCCCGAATTGAGGCCTATATGACGCCGCGCGCGCTGGCCTCGCTGGACCGCTGCCAGAAGGATTGGTGCCGCGTGAAGGTCGAAGATGTCACCGGCTGGGTGCCCGCATCAGAGGTTTGGGGCATTGATGAGAAGCCTCAATGCCAGCCACGATGACGACGGACGATTGAGACAAGGGCACGGTCTGTGCTAGGCCAGCGACAGATATGTCACGGCGGGGCCTAAAAAGGCGCTGCGATTAGGAATCCAAAGCCCATGATGCCCGTCAAAGACCATTTTAACAAAGAAGAGCTGCTGGCCTGCGGGCGCGGCGAGATGTTCGGTCCGGGCAATGCGCAGTTGCCGGTCCCCAACATGCTAATGATGGATCGCATCACCTCGATCACCCGGGACGGCGGTTTGCACGGTAAGGGCCAGGTTCAGGCCGAGCTCGACATCGATCCCTCGCTTTGGTTCTTCCAGTGCCACTTTATCGGCGATCCGGTCATGCCAGGCTGCCTTGGCCTCGACGCCATGTGGCAGTTGGTCGGCTTCTATCTTGGCTGGTCCGGCGCTCCGGGCAAGGGCCGCGCCCTTGGCGTAGGCGAGGTGAAGTTCACCGGACAGGTGACGCCCAAGATCAAGAAGGTCGAATATCGCATCGACTTAAAGCGGGTGATCATCCGCAAACTGGTCATGGGCGTCGGTGACGGCATTATGCTGGCCGATGGCAAGCCAATCTATGAGGCTAAGGATTTGCGGGTCGGCCTGTTCGACGCCAAGGATCTGGTTTGATCGAACCGTCACAAGAACCAACAATAATGATAGAGAAGAGCCTCTAGGGGGCTCGCTCATGGGAAGGATGCGCATATGCGCCGCGTCGTCGTAACGGGTATCGGTATTGTCTCTTCGATTGGGAACAACACCGATGAGGTTCTGTCCTCCTTGAAGGAGGCCAAGTCTGGGGTCATTGCTGCGCCCGACTATACGGAACTGGGTTTCCGCTGTCAGGTTCACGCCGCCCCGATCATTGATTGGGAAAGCCTTGTTGACCGCCGCGCGGCCCGCTTCCTCGCCCCCGGCACGGCCTATGCCCACATCGCCATGGATCAGGCGATTGCCGATTCTGGCCTGAGTGAAACCGAGGTTTCGAATGACCGGACCGGTCTGATCGTCGGCTCGGGCGGCGCCTCGACCCGGTCGATCATCAATTCGGCTCAGATCGCGCAAGAAAAAGGTCCCAAGCGGGTTGGCCCCTTTGCGGTGCCCAAGGCGATGAGCTCTGGTCCCTCGGCGACCTTGGCCACCTGGTTCAAGATCCGCGGCATCAACTATTCGATCTCCTCGGCCTGCGCCACCTCGACCCACTGTATCGGTGCGGGCGCCGAACAGATCCAGATGGGCAAGCAGGATGTGATCTTTGCCGGCGGCTGCGAAGAGCTCGACTGGACCCTGTCGGTCCTGTTCGACGCCATGGGGGCCATGTCCTCCAACTTTAACGCCACCCCAACCAAGGCCTCACGGGCCTATGACCGCGACCGCGACGGCTTTGTTATCGCGGGCGGCGCGGCGGTGCTGGTGCTGGAAGAGCTGGAACATGCCAAGGCGCGCGGCGCCAAGATCTATGCCGAAATTACCGGCTATGCGGCCAATTCCGATGGTCACGACATGGTCGCTCCCTCGGGCGAGGGTGCGGTGCGCTGCATGAAACTGGCCATGAAGGGTCTGAACCGCAAGGTCGACTATCTCAATCCCCATGGCACCGCGACCCCGGTCGGTGATGCCAAGGAGATGGAGGCTGTACGCGAAGTCTTTGGCGAGGATGCGCCACTGATTTCCTCGACCAAGTCCTTGTCCGGTCACTCTTTGGGAGCGGCGGGCGCGCAGGAGGCGGTCTATAGCCTGCTGATGCTGAATAACGACTTTGTCTGCGAAAGCGCCAATATCGAAAATCTGGACCCGGCCTTCGAGGGCCTACCCATTGTGCGCAAGCGGATTGATCGCAAGCTAGATACGGTCATGTCCAACAGCTTCGGCTTTGGCGGCACCAATGGCTGCGTGATTATGAGCCGCCTCGAAGACTGATAGATGCCCCGCCTCGGCGGGCAAAGGAGACACCATGGCTGACGAATATGATCTGCCCAAGGGCGAGCTGATGAAGGGCAAGAAGGGCCTGATCATGGGCGTTGCCAATCACAACTCCATTGCTTGGGGCATTGCCTCGCAACTGGCCGCCCAGGGCGCAGAACTAGCCTTTAGCTATATGGGCGAGGGTCTGGAGCGCCGGGTGCGTCCTCTGGCCGAAAGTGTGGGGTCCAAGCTGCTGATACAAGCCGATGTGGCCGATGACGCCTCGATGGACGCCGCCTTTGCTGAGGTCGAGGCCGCCTTTGGCACCATCGATTTCCTTGTCCACTCCATCGCCTTTGCCGATAAGGAACAGCTCAAGGGCTCGTTCGTCGAGAACACCACGCGTGAGGGGTTCCTCAATGCGATGAACATCTCGGCTTTCAGCTTTGTCGACTGTTCACGCCGCGCCGCCAAGCTGATCGCCCGTGCGCTCGAGCTCGACCCGAAGAACCTCAAGGCGCTGGCGCTGTCGGGCAGCGTGGCCTTCGAGGCAGGCAACTTCGACCTCGCCATCGCCCACTGGAACCGGGCGTTGGAACTGGCCGCGCCCGGAACCGAGTTCGCCA
>CAISGS010000056.1 GCA_903884915.1 uncultured Caulobacteraceae bacterium
AGCGAGCGCCGCGAACGGGCGGCTGCGCACCGCCGACGCGAGCGCAGCCGCGCTCGCGGACGCCCAGTCCATCGCGGGCGACGCCGAGCAAGCGGAGCGCGCACGCGCACGAATCAAGCGATCGAGGCTAGTGCAGAGGCTTGCAATACGGAGGGGCTGTAATTTATAAGCGGGTCTCCCTATTGCGCGGGTGCGCTCGGCACCGATACCCTTGGCAGTGTGCGTATTCCGGCCAGCTTCTGCGGCGTGGTGGGGCACAAGCCAACCCAAGGTCTGATTTCGATGGACGGGGTGGTCGCCCTATCTTGGACGCTCGACCATGTGGGCGTTTTGGCCCGCTCGGCCCAGGACTGCGCCTATCTGTTGGCCCATGCGGCTGCGGTCGATGGTGATCTGGCCGAGTCCTTCTCGCAGATTGCCGATCTGGACGCCCTTCGACCCGCCCCCTTTGCAGCGCTTGATCTCGCGCCCTTCGGCGACATCATCGATCCAGAACTGGTCAAGGCCTATGACGCGGCCATCGCTTCTGCGCGCGGTTTGGGGTTGGAGATCGAAACCATCAGCCTTGAGGGCTATGATTTCAACGCCATGATGCAACATGGCTATCTGATCATGACCGCTGAAGGGGCTGTGTCGCTGGAGGATGATCTGGCCTCAGGGCCTGAAGGCTTCAGTGTCGCGGGCCGCCAGACCTTTGGATGGGGCGCGGCGCAACCCGCCGCCAGTCTCGCCAAGGCTTACCGCGCCGTCGGGGTTGCCGTGGATCTGGTCAAGGATCTTTTGACGCCCTATGCGGCACTGCTCTTGCCGACAACGCCGGGTCCCGCCTTTAGCTTCGACGATGGCGGCGTCGCCCATGTCGCTGATTTTACAGCGCTGGGTGACTTTCTGGGCATGCCGTCTTGCGCGGCACCCATCGGCATCACCAAGGCGGGCCTTCCCCTATCAATTCAAGCCTTGGCTTGGGACGATGAGACGGCTTTGAGCTTGGCGGATCTTGTCTCGAACGCCGCTCTTCCAACATCAACGCCCCAAGCCTTTCGCGGCTAGGGCTAAGCTGGCCGCTTAGGCGGCGCGATAGAGGCAAACCATCACCTGTGTTCGGATGGTTTGCCTAGACCGCAAATCAGGTCAACCTTGCGCCTTCACGTACTTGAAGGGTGGCTACGGCCTCATGACTGACCCCGGTTTTTCTTCTGACGCCCAAACGGTTAGCGCCTTTGGATCGCTCGAGCGCTCGCTTAGCGCGGCTCCCGTGATTGGGGCGGCAGAACTTGCGGCCAATCTGGCTGCGCGCATGTGTCATGACTTCATCAGTCCGGCGAGCGCCATCGTCTCTGGCCTTGATCTGCTTGAAGATCCAACCGCGCAAGATATGCGCGATGATGCCATGAACCTGATTGCCGCCAGCGCGAAAAAGCTGGTGGAACTGCTGGCCTTCACCCGGGTGGCCTTTGGGGCCTCGGCCACGGCCGAAATGTTTGACAGCCGTGCCCTACAGAACCTGACCAACGGCATTTTCAGCCATGTTCGTCCGGAATTGAACTGGGCCGTGACGGCTGCTCAATTGAACAAGCCTGCGGCGCGCACGATCCTGAACCTTGCCCTGATCGGGGCCGGAGCCTTACCGACCGGCGGTGTTGCCCGTTTGACCGCTGAGACCGTAGGCGGTGACTTTTTGATGGCCGTGGAGGCTGTTGGCCCCCGGGTTCGTTTGCGGCCTGAAGTTAAGGCGGGTCTCAATGGCGAGCCAAAAGGCGAGGGCGTCGGCGGTCACTGGATCCAAGCCTACTATCTCCATAGTCTTTTGAGTGAAGCAGGCGGGGCCTTGGAGGTCACGGTTAGCGAAGATCGGGTCGTAGTTCGTGCGCGGGTCGGGGCCTAGGGTTTAAGATGATGGATGGGGCCTTACCGCTATCAGGTCTGGGATCGGCGAGGATCACCGCGCCCACGGGAGGGATTTTGTGAAAACCTGCCTGGTGGTCGATGACAGCGTCGCCATTCGCAAGGTGGCCCGCATGATTTTAGAAAATCTGGGATTTCACGTCACCGAGGCCGGCGATGGACACGAAGCGATCGCCTGGTGCCGCGCCTCAATGCCGGACGCGATCCTGCTCGATTGGAACATGCCGCTGATGTCGGGTATAGATTTTTTGCGCCAGCTCCGCGTCGAGCCCTTGGGTGAAGGACCAAAGGTCCTGTTTTGCACCGTTGAAAATGACCTATCCCACATCAACGAGGCCCTCAAAGCGGGGGCTGACGAATATATTATGAAGCCCTTTGACGGGGACGTGATCTGCGCCAAGTTTGCCGAGGTGGGTCTGATATGACGCCCGATGACCTCTCCCTCATTTGCCGGATCGTTCGAGCCAGAGCCGGATATGTCGTCGATCAGGCAAAGGCTGCGATGATCGAAAACCGTTTGGGGCCGTTGGTTCGGCGTGAGGGCTTCAACAGCCTTTCGGATCTGGTCGCCGCGATTAAAACCAAACGCGATGAGCGCCTGGTCTGGGCGCTGGCCGATGCCATACTTCCAAAGGACACGGCCTTTTTTCGCGATCGCACGCCCTTTAGCCAATTTCGAGACGTGATCCTGCCGGACTTGGAGCAGCGATTGGGCACGTCGCCCCTTCGGATTTGGAGCGCGGGCTGCGCAACGGGGGAGGAGGCCTATTCTCTGGCCTTGACCCTCGATGAGGCGCGGGCCGGACGCGGGGGCCGCGCTGTTGAGATCGTCGGTTCAGACCTTTCAGAACGCTGCCTTGAGCGTGCGGCCGCCGGAATCTTTAGCCAGATGGAGGTGCAGAAGGGCCTGCCGATCCGATATCTGGTCCGTCATTTTGACCGTCAAGATGAGGTTTGGCATCTGTCAGCCTCAATTCGACAGAAGGTCCAATGGAGCCGCGTCAACCTGATTTCCGAGATCAGCACTGTGGGCCGATTTGACGTGATCTTCTGCCGCTACGTCTTGGGCGGCCTTGACGATCTGATGCGCAAGCAGGTCCTTTCACAATTGGCTGGAGCCTTGAACGACAATGGATATCTGATCGTTGGGCGTGATGAGGCGGTTTTGGATCAGGCCGTTGGCCTTTCCCCCGTTTGGGGTTCATCGGACATCTATCGACGCGAACCGGCCCTTAGGATTGTGGCTTAGGCTCCTGCATCATCATCAAGCCTAAGGCCCTAGCCTGAGCGTCATCGGATTGGGATAGGGCTGCCCTTACCCCCTCGATGGCCTCACGGGGCTTATTTTGCGACAGTTTGCTCACCCCGGTTAGGCTCGTGACATCCATCTCATAGGCAATGATCCCCTGACGCACCATGGTGTCAAATCGGACAGGATCCATCTTTGCGCGTGTCCAGACGGGTTTTGGCGCAAGCCGCGCCTCGAACATGGCGGAAAGATCATTCAACATCAGGGCGGCCTGTTCTGGCGCTATTACGCGAACGGTGCCCGATATCTCTGCCGAAACATAGTTCCAAGTGGGGACCTGATCGGAAATTCCGTACCAGTATGGACTGACATAGGCGTCCGGTCCTGAGACCACACACAGGGCGCGCGGATCATGGGCAAGGGCAGCGTTCAGTCCATTGGCGCTGGAAAGGTGAAACCTTAAGATTGACTGTTCCAACAGCACCGGCGCATGGGCACAGACCGGTCCATTGGGACCATGGGCTATGATCAGACCAAAACCACGTTCGGCAATCAGGCTTCTGAGGCGATCTTCGTCGGTTTCTAAAAAGGCTGAAGCGGGATGCATCGGTAGGACTTCCAGCGGATTGACGCCTAAGCTCTGAATGATCATGTGCCATTCATCAAGACGCGTTATAAAGACCCCATGACAAACCCATCCAAAATTGCAGGCCTGTTGCTCGCGTCCGTTCTGGTCACGAGCACAATCACGGCTCCGGTGGCCTTGGCCCAAACTGCAGCCCCCTTGATTGCGGCGGGTCAAAAGGTCGTGGATCCAGAAGGTCGTCAGCTTGGGACTGTCGAGCGGATCATCTCCGACGCGGCAGGCAAGCCCAGCCAAGTGGTCATCCGTACGATTGCGGTCCGCGGCGGCTCACCGAGCGCGCTTAAGGTCTTGCCGCTGGCTGCCTTCATGGCGTCCGACAAACCTACCACCCCTCCGACTCTCGTTGCGCCCTTGGCGCGAGAGGAAATTGACCTCTTACCGAATGCTCAATAGGGCCTAACGCTCCACCGGAGAAGCACCGCGCCGGCCCCCCGCAAGCGGTAGGCCAGGTCGTTTGATAATGGTCTGAAGGACGAGGCTGGAATTGACGTGCGACACGCCGGTCAGGCGCGTCAGGCGGGTGGAGTGGATGCGAGCAAGGTCATCAACATCCGTGGCCACGACGCGCACCAGAAAATCCGACGAGCCGGTCATGAGATAGCATTCCATAACCTCCGGAACCGTCGCGATGTCACGTTCAAAGGCAGCTAAGGCAGCCTCAGACTGTTCCGTCAGTCCAATCGTAACATACACCGTTAAGGGCAGGCCGACGGCCCGGGGATTGATGACCGCGGCATAGCGCTCGATCACGCCGCGCTGTTCGAGGAGCTTTACCCGGCGAAGACAGGCGCTTTCGGATAGGTTGGCTTGGCGGGCGAGGTCGGAATTTGTGCTTCGACCATCCCTTTGCAGGGCTGTCAGCAGGGCTAAATCTGTCGGATCGAGATCGACTTGGGTCATGTTGGTCATGATTCCTGCGAAAACTTGGCAATTACTAGAAGAATATGCGGAAAAATGGCGATTATACCACCCAAATAGGCGGAAAACGCAATTTGATCTCGTCTATCCTGTGGCATCTGACGTTCCTCAGGAGGCGATCATGCGCATTGGTGTTCCAAAAGAGATTAAGGATCAAGAATATCGCGTCGGTATGACGCCGGGCATTGTCAGTCTCTTGTCCCACGATGGCGCGGAGGTTGTCGTAGAAACCGGGGCTGGTGCGGCGTTAGGCTTTACGGACGCCGATTATCAGGCTGCCGGGGCCGTGATCTTGCCTGATGCCGACGCGGTCTTTGCGGCAGCGCAAATGATCGTCAAGGTCAAGGAGCCGCAGCCCATTGAAATTGCGCGGCTCACGCCAGACCATCTGCTCTTTACCTACCTTCATCTGGCCGCGGACCGGGCGCAGGCTGAGGGCCTGATGCAATCGGGCTGCGCGGCCATTGCCTATGAGACGGTTACCGACGGGAACGGGCGTTTGCCGCTGCTTGCGCCCATGAGCCAAGTGGCAGGTCGAATGGCGGTGGATGTCGGGGCCAATGCCCTTTTGCGCCATAATGGCGGCCGTGGTCTTCTACTCGGCGGCGTCCCGGGTGTGGCCCCGGCCAAGGTTGTGATCTTGGGCGGCGGTGTGTCTGGGATCAATGCGGCTCAGATGGCGCTCGGTCACCATGCCGACGTGACCCTGTTTGATATTTCGCTCGAACGCCTCGCTCAGATAGACGCCCAGTTTGGGGGTCATATCAAAACGCTCTATTCGGAACCGGCGTCCATTGCAGCCGCCGTCGCCGAAGCTGACCTCGTCATTGGATGCGTGCTCTTGCCCGGTGCTGCGGCCCCAAAGCTGGTCAAGCGCGCTGATTTAGCAAGGATGAAGCCCGGCGCGGTCCTTGTTGATGTTGCCATTGATCAGGGCGGCTGTTTTGAGACCAGTCACCCAACCACCCATACCCAGCCCACCTTTGTCGTTGATGGAATTGTTCACTATTGCGTGGCGAACATGCCCGGTGCCGCGCCCTTGACCTCGACAGCGGCCCTTACGGCGGCCACGGCTCCCTATATTCGCGCCCTAGCCTTAAAGGG
>CAISGS010000057.1 GCA_903884915.1 uncultured Caulobacteraceae bacterium
CGCGACATTACGGGCAAGGGCTGTTGGTCGGCCAAGACCTTGGCCGACTCCCTCAAGCTTGATGCGAAACGCGCGGCAAAAAATTAGACCCAATCGCCGCCTATTAAGGCTCGCGTAATTGCTAATGTTCATTATTGAGTTGGTTTCAGTGGTCGAACAGGATTTAGGGTCATGACGGACATGTCTGCAAATGCCAGCCCTACCTTGCGCGAATTGATCTCCTTTCGGATCGGTACTCAGGAATTCTGTGTCGACATTACGTCGGTGCGCGAAATTCGCGGCTGGACCGAGACGACACTCGTGCCTTTGGCTCCCGCCTATGTGCGCGGTGTGATCAATCTGCGCGGCACGGTTATGCCCGTGGTCGACATGTCCCTGCGACTTGGTCGCGAGCGGACAGAGCCCAGTGATCGCCACGTTATCGTCGTCACCTATATCGGCGAACAGTTGGTTGGACTGTTGGTCGATGCGGTCTGTGAGACCTTGACCCTCAAGGACAGCGACATTCAAGCCGCTCCAGATGTGGGTGCCGATGCTGTGCAAGCCCTGGTCAAGGGGATCATAGATGTCGATGGCCGCATGGTGACCCTGATCGCCCTAGACTATGTCCTACCAAGGATCGACGAGCCGTCTCAGGCGGCCTAAGGGCTATTTTATCGCCTTCTGCTTGAGTTTTTAGCGAGATTTGCAGAAAATTAGCTCTGCACCCTTGACCTTGTGCGGCTCTAGGGCTGGCTAGCGGCCATGACAGCAGCATCAGCAAAATCGATCGTGATTGCGGGGGGCGGGGCCATTGGCTTGACCTGCGCTCTGGTGCTGGCCCGTGCGGGCTATGGGGTGGTTCTGGCCGATCCTGCCGCGCGAGGGGCCAATGCGTCCGGTGTGGCGGCTGGTATGCTGGCGCCTGCTTTCGAGTCTGTGCTGGACCCGGCCTCCAAGGGCCTGTTTGCGCTTCTGAGGGCCGGGCGCGACGCTTGGCTGGACCTCTTGCCCCGAGAGGCTGGCCGCCCCACAGGCCTGTCTCAGCCCGGTGCCCTTTGGGTGCCAACCGCTTCAGGGATCAGTACGGATGCCATGGCCGAGAGCTTTAACGCGATCGGAGCGCAGTTTGAGATTGTGACGGCTGCTGCCGCGCAGGTCCTGTCCCCGGGCCTCGATCCCAAGGGCGCGGCCTGTCTCTTGACGCCAGAGGACTGTTGCCTCGACGTGACGGTCGTGACGGAACGGCTCTATCAAGAGGCTCTTCGGTTGGGCGTCCAGGTCATCACAGCGTCAGTCACCAACTTTTCGCCCGGTACAGCCACCCTGTCGGATGGACGACAGATCCAAGCCGATCATCTGATCATCGCCGCTGGCCTTGGGCGCGGAATGGCCTCCTTAGCGCCGGAATTGGCGTGCCTGTCTCCCATCAAGGGCCAGATTCTGTTCTTCGAGGGCGAAGGACCTAGGCATGGCCCCGCCATTCGGTCGGCTGGCGGTTATGTCGTGGCGCGCGCCGCCGGGGCTATGGTCGGCGCGACCATGGAGTTTGGGCTCGAGGATTTGACGCCTGATGGTGTCATCGGCGAGCGGTTAAGAGGGACGGGGGTAAGCCTCTATCCGAACTTGGCAACCGCGACGCCGCAGCATTGGGCCGGCGTCAGGGCCGCGACGCCAGATGGCCTGCCCTTGGTCGGCCCAAGCCGCGCTCCGGGTGTGATCCTAGCCTGCGGGGCGAGGCGCAATGGCTGGCTACTGGCGGCCTTGGTGGCAAACACCGTTGCCGCTCAGCTTTCGACTGAGGCGCTAGACCCCTTCGCAGCCCAGATGGACCCGCGACGCTTTGATATGGCCTGAACAGCCTTGAGGGCGTTAGGGTTTGGTTAACCCTAAAAGTTCACCTTTCGCTCATGGCAGTCGAGTCGATCAAAGGCGTCGTTCAAGCGGCATTGAGGCGCGCGTCCAACGCGACGGGCGTCGATTTTGGCTTTTTGCTGAAGACGGCCAACCGTGAAAGCGGTTTCAATCCCAATGCGCGCGCAGGGACCTCCTCGGCGGCTGGACTATTCCAATTTGTCGATCAGACTTGGATGAGTACGCTCAAGCAGCATGGCGCCAAGCACGGATATGCCAACTACGCCGCCCTGATCGACAGGGGTTCCGATGGCCGTTACCGCGTGGCCAATGGCGCTTCGCGGCAGGCGGTTATGGACCTCAAGCTAGACCCCCATGCCGCATCCCTGATGGCCGGGGAATTGACTTCCGACCATGCCTCATACCTGCGAGGTCGCGTGGGGCGCGATCCGACGGCTGGGGAACTCTACGCTGCCCATTTTCTGGGGCCTCAGGGCTCCGCCAAACTGATTGAGGCGATGACGTCTAAGCCGGGGGCGTCTGCCGCCTCGCTCTTTCCTGATGCCGCCGCAGCGAACCGCTCGATCTTCTATCGTAGCGGTCGGCCTGCAACGGTCGAAGAGGTCTATGCCAACCTGACCAAGGTTGGCCCGGGGCAGGGCGCCGCACCTGTTGGCCCAGCACCGGAGAGCGGATATCTGCACTATACCTCGGCGCGCAATGCAGACGCCAAGGCCCAGCAAGAGGCTCTAATCAGCCTGATCCTGAATGGCACCCAAGAGCCCAGCAGCCCATTTGGCAATACGAGCTCTGACAGCAGCGGCTCCAGCCTCGGCAATTCGATCTTCACCTCAGAGATGCTGCGCATGCTCTCCGAAGCGCGGGACGCCGGTAAAAAGACTTAGGCCCCGCTGGCTGCTAGGATTTCATCATCGCTATAGCCAAGGGCAGACAGGATCTCGTGGGTATGTTGCCCCATGGTGGGTGCAGGTCCCTTGGGTCCATCATCCGCGCCGGGGAAGCGGGCAGGGCCGCCGGGGGCCTTAAAGGTGCCGCCCTTGCCGTCTGGCGTATCGACAATACAGCCCGCCGCGATGGCTTGCGGATCCACAGCCACCTCTGCCGGGGTCTGCATCGGCGACCAAGCAATGTCGGCGGCGTCTAGGCGCTCAGCGGCCTCAGCAAAGCTCAAGGCGGCGAAGGCCTGATCGAGCGTGCGAACCAGTTCGGGGCCATTGGCGCGGCGGTCCTTGGCCTTGGCAAAGCGCGGATCATCGATCAGGTCGGGGCGGCCTGCGGCATTGGCAATCTTTGGCCAGTCCGATGAGCCTTGACGCGGCAGGAGGCAGATCCAACGCCCATCACCGGACCGAAAGAAGTTGCCGAGCGGATTGACCGCCCCTTCGCGGGGGCGGCTGGAGGCGATGCGGCCAAAGCGCAGTTGGATGGCCATGTCCGAGCCGATGGAATAGACGCCGGTGCGCAAAAGCGAGGTCTCAACCAAGCGCCCCACGCCGGTGCGGCTACGCTCAACCACGGCGGCCAAGATGGCCGAGGTGGTGGCCAGCGAGGTGACGTGATCGCCCATGGCCGTGCGCAGGGGGAAGGGCTCTGAGCCCTTGGGCGTGGTCAGGGCACCCACACCCGCCCGCGCCCAATAGGCGGCCATGTCAAAGCCAGGACGATCCGCATCGGGGCCGGTCAGGCCGTAGCCTGTCACCGAGCAATAGATCAGCTTGGGGTGGTCGGCCTTGAGGCTATCATAGTCGAGGCGCGCGCGCTTTAGAGCCGCCGGGCGGACATTGGTCAAGAACACGTCGGCATCCTTGATCAGGCGGACCAGAGCCTCACGGCCCGCAGGTTTTGAGGTGTCGAGCACCACGGAGAGCTTGCCGCGATTGTCCAATTCAAAGACCGGGTTCGCCGACTGGTCTGAACCGATACTGTCGAAGAAGCCTCGGATCGGATCGCCGCCGGGCTGCTCGATCTTAATCACCTCTGCGCCCCAGTCAGTCATGATGCCGCCAGCGCCGGGGGCTGCGATGTAGCTGGCAAATTCAATGATCTTCAGGCCTTCGAGCATGATGTTCCCCCATGTTTTTTATCTGCGCCACGCAGGCGCGCTTCGAGCTTCATACTGTCTTGGTGCGCCTTCAGAGGGAAGGGCTCGATTATAGGAAAGAGATCCTTAAGCATATTCCATCATCGTGCCGCTTGCGTGATGTCGATGGCCGTTCGGGCTTGAAAAGGCTCGCGAGCAAGGGCGTATGAGCAATAGGCAAACAGCTTTAGCCGGTGCCAACCTTCATAAGATGGTGAGGGGGGCAGTGGCCTATGAGCGGGCAGTGGAGGCCCGTAAGCTGTTCATGGCGATGGACCGGGCTGTGCTGACGCCTGCCGACCGCGCCCATGCCCACGAGATCGTCCGGATCATGGCTGGCGATGCCGCTCGGGCGGTTCGATTTGCCCTGTCTGTGACGCTGAAGTCATCCCCCTTGATTCCGCG
>CAISGS010000058.1 GCA_903884915.1 uncultured Caulobacteraceae bacterium
AGAGGAGGCCCATCTGCCTTGGGCGGTTGATCGTGATCTCAATACGCTGGGCGCCCATGACTACGGCGGCAAGCTGACCGGGGCCATGACCGCCCACCCGCGCGAATGTCCGGAAACGGGCGAGCTTCTGTTCTTTGGCTATCAACTGGCCCGCGCGCCGCACCTGACCTATTACCGCGTCGACCGGGCCGGGCAGATGGTCGAGGCCGAGCCGATAGACCTGCCCAATCCGGTGATGATGCATGACTGGAACGTCACTCGAAACCACGTGGTCTTTATGGACCTGCCGGTGGTGTTTGATCTTGGCGCAGCGATGAAGGGGCAAGCGCCTCTGTCTTTCAAACGAGAGGCGGGCGCGCGGCTCGGCGTCATGAAGCGTAATGGGGCCAAGGGGCAGGTTCGCTGGTTCGAGATCGAGCCCTGCTATGTCTTCCACCCTGTCAATGCCTATGAGCAGGGCGACAAGATCGTTATCCATATCTGTCGCCAGCAGCAGGCCATGGTCGGCGGTTTCTCCAACCTCTATGGCGGCGAGGCCACGACCGGCAAGATCTGGCGCTGGACCATCGATCTGGCCAAGGGGACGGTCAGCGAAGAGCAGATCGATGATGCGGCCTCGGACTTTCCGCGCGTCAATGACAGCCTCGTCGGCCTTAAGGCTCAGTTTGGCTACACGTCCAGCCTCAATGAGCGCGCCCCATCCCTGACGCTTGGCCAATATCTCTACAAATATGACCTCGACAGTGGCAAAAAGCAGGTTCGTGATTTCGGCGCTTCCAATCATCTGGGCGAGCCGATTTTCGTTCCCCGTCCCGACTCTGGGGCCGAGGATGACGGCTGGATCATGGCGCTAAAGCATGACGAGGCCATCGACCAGTCGGCTCTGGTCATTCTGAACGCGCAGGACTTTGACGGCGAAGCCGTGGCCACCATCACCATGCCGCGCCGCATTCCCTATGGCGCGCACGGCAACTGGATGTCGCGCTAGGAGAGGGGGCTAGACCCCCTTTGAGACCAGCACCATGATCGTGGCGATCAGATTGACGCTCATCATGATCGTGCCGAGGAACAGGTTGGTATCGACCTTGCGGATCTGACCGCCGATGTTGAATTCAAACGGTTTGATACCGTTGACGTCCGACAGGCTGCCTTCAAAGCGCTTCATATTGAACAGGGTCAGATAGAAGGTCAGGCCCCAGTTGAAGTTCATCAGGGCTGCGATCAGCACATGGCCCTCAAAGGTCGCGCCCCACAGGAAATAGAGGATGAACAGCGACACGCCCGTCTGCGCCAGCACCTGCCAGACCACATGGAACCGCGCGTGCGGCGGCCATAGGGGGTTGGTGGCATGGGTACGGTTAAAGTCTGCCCTCATCGGGCCAACGCCGGTCATGACAGCGACTAACGTGATCAGGATTTTTGCAACCAGGTCCATTTGATCTCTCCCTTTCGGCGCATTGGCCTGTTGACTGAAGGTTAGCCGAGATTTTTGGGATTGTCCTCATAAATTGCAAGATTGGTTCTATGCGCCTGGATGTCGCCGAAATCCATTGATTGTATGCAAGAACTGGTCTTTGA
>CAISGS010000059.1 GCA_903884915.1 uncultured Caulobacteraceae bacterium
CATCCAAAGGCCAAACGAGAATAGGGGCGGACGGGCCTTGATGCGGCCCATCTCCTGTTCCAGCACCTTGGCTTCACCGCGCGACAGTCCGCCGCCGCCATAGGCCTTGGGCCAGGTCGGAGCGGTCCAGCCCTTGGCCGCCATCAGGTCGAGCCAGATCTTGCTGTCGGGATTTTTAAAGGTTCCCTTACGGCCTGCCCAGGGGGTTTCATCGCCCGGCATCGGGGTGCGCATCGAGGCGGGGCAGTTGGCTTCGAGCCAAGCGCGGGTCTCGGCGCGGAAATCGTCAAGTTCGGCCATGGTGGGTTTCCTCACATCGTCTGGATTTGTCCGGACCTTATCAAGGGCGCGGGCCGGAGCAAGCCCTTTGAAAACATTGTTTGGCCTTGTTTCCGTCGCAATATGTCCGGAGCCATCCAACTGTTGCGAAATTTACTATATAAGCCCCACCAATGGGCCTTTCGGGAACTCGCATGCGCTGGGCGCAAGATATCAAACCGGGCATTTTGGCCTTAGCGCCAACCTTGGCCGCGATCGCTGCCCTCGCCGCGGGCCTGATGCTGCTTGCCTCAGGGGCAACGCCGTCGGAGCCGGAACGGTTGCGCAACCTTGTCGAGTTCGCGCCAATCTCGCTTGTTGAAATCAGCCACTTTTTGTCCAGCATTTTGGGGCTGGTCCTCGTCCTTTTGGCCTTTGGTCTGCGCCGCCGTCTTGATGCGGCTTGGGCGGCGACCATCGGGCTCGTGACCCTGAGCGCGATCTTGGCGCTCTTGAAGGGTTTTAATTGGGAGGAAAGCGTCGCGCTCGGTTTGATCGGCATATTCCTTCTGCCTTTGCATGAAGCCTTTCCCCGTAAAGCGCGTCTGACGCGGGTTGAGATTACCCCCGGCTGGATGTTGTCGGCCTTGGCGGCCATTGCCGGCACCGTCTCCTTGGGGCTGTGGTCGTTCCACAATGTTGACTATTCGGACGAGCTCTGGTGGCGGGTCATGGCCGATAATGATGTCAGCCGCTCTCTGCGTGCCTCGGCGGGCGTCGCCATCCTGTTCATGGTCGTCGGCATTTGGCGGCTGCTATCGACCCCGGCTACCCCGCCGGTGGTTGGGGATGATGATCCGACGTTTGAGCGGGTCCGTGCCATCTTGGCCAGTTCCGAGGGCGCGCCTCCCGAAGCCAATCTCGCCCTGCTTGGCGACAAGCGGTTCCTGTTCTCGCAGTCGGGAGAAACCTTCTTGATGTTTGGCGTCCGGGGCCGGTCCTGGATCGCGCTCGGTCCTCCGGTGGGACGCCGGGATGAGCGGATGGAACTGCTCTGGCGGTTTAGAGAGCTGGCCGATGCCCATGCTGCGCGTCCCGCCCTCTACGGCATTGGTCCTGACATCTTGCCCGAAGCGGTCGAACTCGGCCTCGCGATCCAAAAGACCGGCGAGTCTGCGGCCGTTCCTTTGGAGAGCTTTAGCCTTAAGGGTCGCAAGCGCGAGGTTTTGCGCCGTAATTGGCGCAAGGCCGGGGAGGTCGGGGCTCTGTTTGAGGTCGTTTCCGCTCAGGCCGTGCCCGCGATCCTAGACGAGCTTGAAGCCATCTCGGACGCTTGGCTTGAGCATCATGCGGGCGGAGACAAGGCCTTTTCTATGGGGGGGTTCATTCGGCGTTATGTCACCGAATTTCCCTGCGCCTTGGTTAGGGTCGACGACCAGATTGTCGCTTTTGCCACCATCTGGACAACACCGGATCGCACGACCTTCTCGATGGATTTGATGCGCTACTGCGATGACGCGCCCAAGAATGTCATGGACTATCTGTTTGTTGAACTGCTGCACTGGGGCTTGGGTCAGGGCTATGTCGCCTTTGAATTTGGCGTCGCGCCCTTGGCTGGTTTGGAAGACCGACCGCTGGCCCCGATCATGTCTCGCGTGGGACGGCTCCTGTTCGAGCGCGGCGAGGAGATCTACAATTTCCGGGGCGTGAGGCGGTACAAAGACAAGTATGACCCGATCTGGGAGCCGCGCTATGTCGCTGCGCCCCACAAATGGGCCATTCCGATCTTGATGGCCGATGCTGGAATGCTGGCGTCGGG
>CAISGS010000060.1 GCA_903884915.1 uncultured Caulobacteraceae bacterium
AACTAAATCAAGCCCGCCCGTAACACATTGACTAATAGCCCGCATAGATAGCATATTTTATTTCAGTGCGCCCCTCGTTCTTGCCCTCAAGGCCCCGCGAAAGGTTTTACAATGACCATCACCGGCCAAGACCTGATCCAATCCATCAAGGAGGCGCTTGCCCATGCCAAGGGTGAAGGTGCTGCGGTGGTGCATGAGCGTGCCCAGCCTGCGACTAACCCCCAAATGGAAAACCCCCCGCCGGGTTGCGACGGGGGGTTTATGGTGGAGCTAAGCGGAGTCGAACCGCTGACCTCTTGAATGCCATTCAAGCGCTCTACCAGCTGAGCTATAGCCCCGAAGATATTCGGGTTTCTGTCGGAGGGCTTCGTAAGAAGTCCCCTTGAGGTCGCGGACACTATGCTGTGGGTTTCGTCCGATCAACCCCAAAAGAAAGTTTTTTTGATCGTCTGAGATCAAACCGTTCCGAGCCTCGAAAAGACCCGGCACAACCGGACCTTTTCGGGCAGGAAAGGGGTTTAGTGGTCGAGGTCACCCTCGCCGGGCAGGCCTTCGATCTCGTCTTCAGGGAAGTCGTCATCCTCGTCCTCTAGGAACGGAACATCGTCTGCCTCTTCTTCGAGATCGCCATCTTCGGCAAAGTCAACGCCCAGATCGTCAGGCGAATTGGGGGTGGCGACACCGTCGGAATCAAGGTCATCGACCTCCATCACGTCCGCATCGACAGCGGCGTCGATTTCGGGGGTCTCATCCACCTCGTCCTCGAAGCCATCGGGCTCCTCGGCGGCCTTCACCGGTTTTTCGTCGGCATCCTCGTAGTCCGGCGTGGTCGACCGCGCACGGTTACGACGTGACTTCACAGCCTCTTCAGGATCGAAGGCGGTGGAGCACTTTGGACATACAGCAGGCCTGCGGCCGAGGTCATAGAACTTGGCTTGGCAGTTCGGGCAAAGTTGTTTTGAGCCCAATTCGGGACTGGCCAATAGGATAGATCCTTTAAGAGCCTGTTTGATAAGCGGTCGGTCACTTGCCATGCGCTTATGCCGCTGTCAAAAGCAAAGCCCTAAAATTCGTCTTTGAGCGACATTATTTCGTAAGATCGGCCTGAAGGAGGCCTTCCACCGCCGATGACCGACGCCGTTCTTACCTCACGCCCCGGACATGCGCTTGTGGGCCGTGCCCGCGCACCGGGCGATAAGTCCATGTCCCACCGCGCCCTCTTGCTGGGGGCCTTGGCTAAGGGCGTGACCGAGATTGAGGGGCTGTTGGAAGGCGAAGATGTGCTGAACACGGCCAAGGCCATGCGCGGTTTTGGGGCCACGGTCGATCAGCTCGGCGAAGGCCGCTGGCGGGTCGAGGGACAGGGCGGCTTTAGCGAGCCTAGTGACGTCATTGATTGCGGCAATGCCGGAACCGGCGTGCGTCTGATCATGGGGGCGGCGGCAGGCTTTGACCTTAGCGCAACCTTCACAGGCGATGCCTCCCTGCGCGGTCGCCCCATGGGCCGGGTCTTAAACCCTCTGGGCCTGATGGGCGCCAGCTGGATGGGCCGCAGCGGTGGGCGCCTTCCGTTGACGCTCAAGGGCGGGAACCTGAAATCCATCGCCTATCGCCTGCCGATGGCCTCGGCTCAGGTCAAGTCCGCGGTGCTTCTGGCCGGGCTCCATGCCGAGGGCGGGGTCGAGGTGCAAGAACCTGAACCCACCCGCGACCACACAGAGCGGATGTTGCGGGCCTTTGGTGTCACGGTCGATGTGACCGACACCCCTGACGCCCGGATCGTGCGGCTGGGCGCGGGTCAAAGCCTGACGGGAACCCGTGTGCGGGCGCCGGGCGATCCCTCCTCCGCCGCCTTCCCCATTGTTGCGGCCTTGATTACGCCCGGCTCTCGCGTGACCATCGAGGGGGTGATGCTCAACCCCCTACGCGCCGGGATCTTCACCACCTTGCAAGAGATGGGCGCGGACCTGACCATCGAGAACCTGCGCGAAGAAAGCGGCGAGCCGGTCGGCGACCTGACCGCCTGCTATAGCGCCCTGACGGGTGTCGAGGTGCCTGCCGAGCGCGCACCGGCCATGATCGATGAATATCCTATTCTCGCCGTGGCGGCGGCCTTTGCCACGGGGACCACCATCATGCGCGGCATTGGCGAGATGAGGGTCAAGGAAAGCGACCGCATCGCCCTGATGGCCAATGGGCTCAAGGCCTGCGGCGTCGATATAGAAGAAGAGCCCGAAGGCATGATCGTCCATGGCTCGGGTCAGGCTCCCAAGGGCGCAGCGCGGATCACGACCAAGGGCGATCACCGGATTGCCATGTCCCATCTGGTGCTCGGCCTCGCCGCTCAGGGCGCGGTGACGGTCGATGAGCCAGAGATGATCGCGACCAGCTTCCCCACCTTCCACAGTCTGATGGCCGACCTTGGGGCCGATATCAGCGCATGAGCCCGCCTCTGGTCATCGCCGTTGACGGGCCTGCAGCCTCAGGCAAGGGCACCATCGCGTCGGGCCTCGCGGCCCTCTATGGCCTGCCCCACCTGGATACGGGCCTGCTCTACCGGGCCGTAGGCGTGGCGGTGCTGGCCGCTGGCGGACGACTGGATGATGAGGCAGCGGCTGCCAAGATCGCCGCAGAGCTTGATCTGGCGAAGCTGGACCGCCCCGAATACCGCACCCGCCAAGCGGGAGAGGCCGCCAGTCAGGTCGCGGTCCATCCCGCCGTTCGCCTCGCCCTTCTAAAGATGCAGCAGGACTTTGCCCGTCGCCCCGGCGGCGCGGTGATTGATGGGCGCGATATTGGCACCGTTATTGCCCCTGACG
>CAISGS010000061.1 GCA_903884915.1 uncultured Caulobacteraceae bacterium
ATCATGACCGAGCTGGATTTTGGCGACCCCTTGCGGCTGGCCCTTGAGACCTCCGTCCTTGGCGAGATGCGGCCCCTGTCATTTGATACGGCGGGACGCATTACCTTGCCCGAGAGCCTTTGCGAGATGATGGGCCTCAGCGATTGGGTGTCCATCGTCGGACTGGGCGACCGGTTCCAGATCTGGTCGCGCGACGCCTTCCAAGCCCACCGGGCCGCTCAGCGCGAAGCCGCGCGCGAAGGTCTCGCGGCCCTGCGCACCCAGCAGCGCGCCGCCCAGCAAGCCTCTCGCGGGTCTGGATCATGAGCGACGTCGCCCCTCACATTCCGGTTCTGATGGGCGAGGTGATTGCGGCACTGGAGCCTGCGGCAGGCAAGCTAATTATCGATGGGACCTTCGGCGCGGGTGGCTATAGCCGCGCCCTCTTGGCAGCCGGGGCGGAAGTCATCGCCTTGGACCGCGATCCCACCGCCGCCAAGTTTGCTGAGCCCCTGAAGGCAATGGGTCACTTTACCCTCGTTGAGACCCGGTTCTCGCTCATGGCTCAGGCCTTGAACGGGCAGGGCCATACCCAGTGTGATGGCGTCGCGCTCGATATTGGCGTGTCCTCTATGCAGATCGATGAGCCGGAGCGGGGGTTCTCGTTCATGCGCGATGGGCCGCTGGATATGCGTATGGGCGCTCACGGGCGTACAGCCGCCGATATCGTCAACGACACCGAGCCGTCGGACCTGTCGCGGATGTTTTGGGTCTATGGCGAGGAACGCGCCGCGCGCCGGATCGCCGCCTTTCTGGTGCGCCGCAGGGCCGAAACCCCCTTCACCAGCACCCTTGATCTGGCCCAAACGGTCGAAAGAGCCGTTGGCGGACGAAAAGGTGCACCGATACATCCCGCGACTCGCGTATTCCAAGCCTTACGCATCGTTGTGAACGAAGAGTTGGCGGAATTGGAAGCAGGCCTAGAGGCAGCAGAGCAGGTTCTCATCGAGGGCGGACGTTTGGCGGTTGTGACCTTCCATTCTTTGGAAGACCGGATCGTCAAGGCGTTCTTCACCGAGCGGGCTGGCCGTCTGCCGTCAGGGTCGCGTCATGCGCCGCCCGTCCAGCGCGCCGCCGCCCCAACCTTTGATCTGATCTTCAACGGCGCTCGCGCCCCTTCAGACGCAGAATTGGCGGCCAATCCCCGCGCCCGCTCAGCCAAATTGCGCGCCGGTATCAGAACCTCGGCTCCGGCTTGGGGGGCAACGGCATGATGATGTCTGACCTCTTCACCCGGCGGTTCCGCGGATTTCGCGTTGTTGAGCTTGGCGGCCTAGCCTTTTTTCTCGTGCTGGCCCTCGGCGTCTATATGGTCAAGGCCGGGGCCGGTCGTGATCGCGCTCAGATTGCCCGGATCGAGCGGCAAATTCTTGTCGAGCAGACCCGACTTCGCCTTTTACGTGCTGAAGTGGCCCATCTCGAACAGCCTGAGCGGATTGAACGATTGGCTGCAGCCTATCTGGGCATGGTGCCGACCTCGCCTAAACATGAGGCGACGGTCGAGACCTTGGGGCTTGTCGCGTTGAAGGCCCCTTTGCCTGCGCCTGCAACCACGCCTGTCGGCGTACCGGTGGAAGATGATGCGACCGAAGCGGTTGTCTCTTCGAACGATGCGGCACCGACCCCGCCAACCACCCCAGTTGCGGAGGTAAGGCATTGAGGCCCGATGATCTCAACAGCTACCGTTTGCCTCCGGCTTGGCGCTGGCTGTCGGCCCGTCTTTGGAGTTTAGAGCACGCCTATGAGCGGGCCACGGCCTCGGGGCGTTTGCAAGACGATGCCCGGATCCGCATTCTTTTCGTTCTGTCCATGTTCACAGCCGGTTTCATGACCCTCGCGGTCGGCGCTACCCATTCGGCGCTGTTTTCGGATGCAGGGAAGAATACCGACACCTTGGCGGCCCCATCCGGTGCGCGAGCTGATCTTGTTGATCGTAATGGCCAACTCTTGGCCGTCGACCTGCCGCACTACGGCCTCTATGTCGATAGCCGCGAAATTTGGGATATTGCCGAGACGCGCACGGCCCTGATGGCCGCGATGCCAAGTCTTACCCGTGAGCGATTGGATAAGGCACTTCATAGTGAGCATCGTGAGTATCTGATCGGTGGACTGACGCCGGAACAACGCTCGACCATTCATGAGCTTGGCCTCCCTGGCGTCGTCTTTGAGGAAGAAAGCCGCCGGGTCTATCCATTGGGGGCCACTGCAGCGCATCTTATCGGTTTTTCGGACCGTGGCGGCGCGGGCATTGCGGGTGCTGAGTTTGCCCTTGATGATGCGGTGCGTAAGGCTGCTGCGACGCCCGGCCAGTCGGTTCCCCTATCCATCGATTTGAGGGTCCAGACCGCCCTAGAGGATGAAGTTCAAAAGAACGCCATAAGCTTCCAAGCCCCGGGCGCTGTCGGTATTGTGACCAATGTTCGGACGGGCGAGATCCTTGCCCTCGCCAGTTACCCGGATTTCAACCCCAACACGCCGGGTCTAACCCCACCCAATAATCTGCTCAATCGCGTCGCTGCATCGGTGTTCGAGATGGGGTCGATCTTCAAGGTCTTCACGCTGGCGATGGGGCTTGATACGGGGCGGGTGACCCTCAGCACGACCTTTGATGCCTCCACGCCGATCACGGTCGCCGGTCAAACGATCCATGACTATCACGCTGAAAAGCGGGTCATGACC
>CAISGS010000062.1 GCA_903884915.1 uncultured Caulobacteraceae bacterium
AGCCACAAGTGCGAAACCACCAGGCACATCGACAACCACGCCTTCTGCAACCCAGTAGGACTCATTGTTCATATCAAACCAAGTCGCAGTAGAAGACTTGCCTTTCTCGTTTATCATGAGTTGAACCTTTTGGTTCGTCATGGCATCAGCCTCTGGCTTCCATGCGGTGGCAGGTCCCATGTAACTGCCCGCCATATTACGACAGGTGTAGGCTCTTGGGCGAAGGTGTTCAGGTGGACTTATTGGTTCTGCATAAGCGCTGGCGCTCGCGGTAATGACGAGGACAATCGCTAGCAAGAAAGACTTTTGTTTGGACGACATACTGGTTCCCTCGATGCAGCGACCGTGTTTGGGCTGACCTTCAGCTTTTTGCATATCAATTTAACAGTTAACCCTTTCGGGCGCAGACAATGAACCGCCTCGATCTTTTTGTCAGCAGTAGGCCGCTTACCGCGCCACTCTTGTAGTTCTCTCTAGCCTTTTGAATAACAAGAATATTAAATTCACTACGCGAGTTCGTCTTAAACGCGTTGGCACCAATCCGTAAATTCAAACACGATGCGAAGTGATGCCTGTTTTGACTCACCAGAGCATTTCAAGAAAGCCCACCTTAAAACTCGGTAAAATCAATCTTAGTGCCAAGCTGGGCATAAAAAAAAGAGTCGCCCGAAGGCGACTCTTTGAAAAACATAAGTTTTTTTGAAAGTTCTGTATTAGCGCTTCGAGAACTGGAAGCTACGGCGGGCCTTGGCCTTGCCGTATTTCTTGCGCTCGACGACGCGACTGTCGCGGGTCAGGAAGCCGTGGGGCTTCAAGAGGGTGCGCAGGCCGGGTTCATAATAGGTCAGAGCCTTGGACAGACCGTGACGAACGGCACCGGCTTGGCCCGACAGGCCCGAACCTTCAACCGTAACCACCACGTCAAACTGACCCAGACGGTCCGTAACCTGCAGGGGCTGAGCGATCATCATGCGCAGCACAGGGCGGGCGAAATAGATTTCCTGATCGCGGCCATTGATCGTGATCGAGCCCTTACCAGGCTTAATCCAGACGCGGGCAATGGCGTTCTTACGCTTGCCGGTCGCATAGGCGCGGCCTTGGGCGTCGATCTTGGGCTCGACCGGCGCTTCGACCGGGTTCGAGGACAAGCTTTGCAGGGCGTCAAAACCTTGAGCTTCGGTCATGGCTTATGCGCTCCGGAGGTTCTTGGAGTTCAGGGCCGTGAAGACAATGGTCTCTGGGTTCTGAGCTTCGTGAGGATGTTCAGCGCTATTATAGAGGCGCAGATGGGTCATTTGGCGACGGGCCAAGGGGCTTTCCTTGGGCAGCATACGCTCGACAGCCTTTTCAAGGATGCGCTCGGGGAAACGACCACCGAGGATCTTGCCTGCGGTCCGTTCCTTGATGCCGCCGGCATAGCCGGTGTGCCAGTAGTAGATCTTCTTTTCGAGCTTGCGCCCGGTGAACTTCACCTTGTCGGCGTTGATGACAACGACATAGTCGCCGCAATCGACGTGAGGGGTGTAGTCGGGGCGGTGCTTGCCGCGAAGACGCATGGCAATGAACGAAGCCAGACGACCGACAACGGCGTCTTGAGCATCGATCAAAATCCACTTCTTCTCGACGTCCGCCGGCTTCAAGGAAACCGTGGTCTTGGTCGTCATGGGGACAGATCCGTTATATAGCGATGTCCCGAACAGCGGTGACACCGGATTGAGGGGCGGAGCTACAGCCCCCCTCTTGGCCTGTCAACCAAAAGAATTACGCCCAATGCGCAAACCCTTATTGGATAAGGGATTTGATGATACGGTAAAATTATACCGCATCGCCTTTAGGCTCGCCTCGCCCGCCAAGCCAAGCCAACCGCTGCGCAAAGGACCAAAGCCGCTCCGGCCTGATGCAGGACCCCAAGGCTTAAGGGGACGCGCGACATCAAGGTCGCGATACCCAGAACGGCCTGCCCCGTGACCAAAACCGCCATCAAGACCCCCAAGCCCTTGGTCGCAGGCGCGACATCACGGCTACGGCTGACCAAGGCCGCAAAGGCAAGGGCTGCTGCAAAGAGGAGATAGGCCCCGATCCGGTGATTGAACTGTACCGCCGCTTGGGCGTGGAACAGCCAAAAGCCATCGGCGGCAAAATAGTCCTTGGGGAACAGGGCCCCGTTCATCAGCGGCCAGTCATTATAGACCAGACCCGCATCATTGCCCGCCACCAGCGCGCCCAACAGACTTTGCATGTACACGAAGAGAGCCAAGCCCGTAGCCGCCAGCGGCCATCTGGAGCGATTGGCGGCCCGCCCCTGCCCGTTCCAAGCCTCAAGGGCCGTCCAGATCAGGGCGCAGAACAGAATGAGGGCCAGACCCAGATGGGTGGTCAGCCGCTCTGGCGCCACCGAGACCCGCTTGGACAGGCCGCTCGAGACCATCCACCATCCCACAAGCCCCTGCAGCCCGCCCAGCCCCAGAAGCACCCAGCAGCGCCAGATCAGCCGCTGCGGGATCTGCTTGAGCACCAGCAAGACGAGGAACGGCACCGCAAAGACGGCCCCGACCAAACGACCAAGCTGGCGGTGCCCCCACTCCCACCAAAAGATCGACTTGAACGCGTCGAGGTCCATGTCGCGGTTGAGCAGCCTATATTGCGGGATCTGCTGGTACTTGGTGAACTCCGCCATCCAAGCCTCATGGCTGAGCGGAGGGATGGCACCGGAAATGGGCTTCCACTCGGTGATCGACAGACCAGAATCGGTCAGCCTCGTCGCACCGCCCACAACGACCATGCCAAACACCATCAAGGCGGTGACCAGCAGCCAAAGGGCGACAAGGCGGGAACGGTCAGACATTAACATGGAACGCATGGCAGTTGGGCTCGACAACAACGGGGCCTAGATGTGAGGACCTAGACCGCAAGAGCCTTCTCGTCCATGCCCCGTGACGCAGCGTCGCGGTCGTGGCAGACTGAACGTCAACCCTATGAGTGCCCCCATGTCCAAAACCCCCCTCTCCCCGCGCATCAAGAAGGTCTATGGCGGGGTGCTAATCATGGTGTTTTTGACGGGTTATATCTATTTGGCCGCCACGCTCGGCGGCATGCTGCCCGACAATATCCTGATCAAGGCGGTCTATTACGCCGTTATCGGGATCGGTTGGGGCATACCCCTGATCCCGCTTCTGTCTTGGATGGA
>CAISGS010000063.1 GCA_903884915.1 uncultured Caulobacteraceae bacterium
CAAAGGGCCGAGGCGAGGAGCGCAAGCAGATAGACCTCCAAAGAGGCTGTGGTGCGCTTGGCGGCGGTCTTCTGCCTAGCTGGACCGGCAACAGCGCGCGGCGCAAAGAGGGGTGTCTCGTCCTGCGGCGCTGGGGCGGTGTCTGCCGCGCGCTCAACCTCAACAGCCTGCTCGGTGGTGGCTAGGGCGCCTAGCGATTGGTCGGATCGCATTTGATCGGGCGCCTTAAGGTCATCGTCCTGCAATCCCGTTTCGGTCAGCCGGGTCTCAGTGTCGCGCTGCGCCATGGCGGCTGAAGCCTTCTCAAGCGGATTGCGGGTACCGTGAGGCGGCTCGGCATCTGGCTCAAGCGCGGCTGGGCTATAGTCATAGACAGAGTTTGGCCCATCGGTGGCTGCGTCAAACGGCGCTTGGGTCGTCGCATCGCCGATGTTGGACGCGCCGCTTCCAGAGCCTGATGTCTTTTTGACCTTCATTGCCGACCTTGTCTGCGGCATGCACACCGGAAAATAGATGCCGGAGGGTTCATCCGCTTCCGGAAAACTATCGAGTAACCGGGCGTCCGCAAAGGTGCTTTTACGCTTTTCCTTGGCTAGGCCACGCCTATTGTTGGGGACAAGGACTGGATTGAGCCGTTATAGGGTTTTGACTCCGAAAATAGGGGTCGCAGGGGTCGGAATTTTAGGCGCTATGGGCAGGTTTGACGCACAGAATGGGAGGCGGCCCCGCAAGGGTGAGCTGCTCTATCTGTGCATGGGTCTGAACCAGCCGGGCTATAAGCTGCCCCTGTTCAATGACAGTGGTCAGCGAATCCATTCGGCGATCATTCAGTCCTGCGTTGACTGCGGATGGGCCGAGCCTTGGTTTGCCAATCCTCTCGCGCCAGATTGGCTCGTTTGCCGTCTGACGGTGGCGGGGGTGCAGGCCGCAAGGCTGGCGGATGGCGTGAACGACGACGCCGACACAGACCCCCTTACCCTGCGCGCAAACGGCTAGCCTGCAAGGGCTTGGGGATCGACCTGTATCCGCGGCCTGTACCAGATAGATTGCAGTCGCTCTGACCTTTCGATCTTTGGGCTCTGGGTTTTCAGAGGGGGCTTGAGCGCAAGTTGGTCCGCAAGATAGGTCCAAACCTCCTCAATTTCCTTTGCAGCCGCGCTGCCTGGAAACTGTTCAGCAGCCGACAGTCCGCAGGATATGGACGCTTGAAAAGCGGTCCGGGATCGAAAACAGCACGGCGCGACAGGAAGCCCAAAGCCGACAAGAATGTCGATGGCTTCCTTGACCAGGGTCGGCTCCCGACCATTGCGTTGTGACGGGGCCTGATTGAGCAGGATGACGCTCTTGAGTTTCAGCGACTTCAGGGTCGTGACCATGTCGGTCATGGTTCGCAAATCCATCACCGTCGGGCGAGAGACCAGCACCGACAGGTCGGCGGCCTTTGCGGCCTGAAGTGAGATTTCCGGTGACGCTGAGGGTGTGTCGAGGATGAGAAGGTCGAGCCCGGCCCTGTCCGCTGCAAACTGCGCGGGGAACAGCGAGCCGCGTTTGAACGGCGTGACGGCTGGACCATCCGCCGAGCGCCCTCTGGCCCAGTCGACAGATGATCTTTGGGGGTCCAGATCGCCAATCATCGTCTTATATCCAAGGTTATGAGCGGTGGCCGCCATATTCACCGATAGGGTGGTCTTGCCGGTACCGCCCTTATTCGAAATGAAAGCTATCGTTTTCATGGTCTTGAGGATCCACATCTTGTCGGCTATCGGAATCGATTTCCATTTACAGTCTATAGATGTGATTTAAACATTAAATTCTTAAATGGTGACAATAATTTCTTCAGGTCAACTCAAGATCGTGTGGGCCATCCGTGCGGGCAGCGATGTGCGGCCCAAAGAAAAACCCTCCCCCTGAAGTCAGGGAGAGGGCTCATCAGGTTGGGTTCAGGGGCCAGTCTTTCGACGGCCCCTGAGGGTCTAGCTCGGCCTATTTGGCTTTCGCCGCTTCAGCCTTGGCCTTAGCAGACTCGCTCAGGACATAGGCCCGGATCGATTCTGATTGGTCGTTGGTCAGATATTCCTTGAAGCTGATCATGCCCATGGGCTGGCGAGCGCCGTCAATCACGACGGACTTCCAGTTTTCAGCAGACAGCAACATCGGGGATGTCTTCAGGTCTGGCAGATAGGTGCCAGAGACGCTCGCACCGTGGCAGACCGCGCAGTTGGCGTGATAGAGCGCGAAGCCTTCGGTGACCGAGCCCTTAGAAGTCACGCCGGTCAGGTCGATCTGCATCTTCTCTGGCAGAGGCTGTTCGGGAACCTTGGCGGTGCCGCCCAGCTTGAAGACGATCAGACGGCCTGGAAGACGGGGACGGTCAGGCAGGAAGACGTTCGCCGCCAGAGGTGCCGCACCGCCATAGCCAACCATCAGGGCGATATATTGCTCACCATCGATCGAATAGGTCGAAGGGGCGGCAATGATACCGTTGTTGGTCTTGTAGCTCCAAACCTTGGTGCCATCCTTGGCATTATAGGCCGCAAACACGCCTTCAGCCGAGCCTTGGAACACCAGATCACCGGCTGTTGCCAGAACGCCAGCGTTCCAGAAATAGGGGTGTTCAACGGTCCAGCGCGCCTTTTGAGCGACCGGATCCCAAGCGATCAGGTGCCCCTTCATCATGGCCTTCACAGCCTTACGAGCCGCGTCACCATCTGGAAGGGCAGTGGCCAGCGTATCAATGCCGACATTCCACTTACCTTGCTGGTGGCCGTACTTGGTATCATCCTTGTACCCAAAGGGGACCGACATGGCCGGAATATAGACCAGGTTTTCCTTAGGGCTGTAAGCCATCGGGTGCCAGTTGTGACCGCCATAGGGAGCGGGCATGGCCAGGGCAGGGTTCTTTTCATACCGTGCGCCGGGGACCTCGATGGGACGGCCAGTCTTTTGGTCGACCCCCGTGGCCCAAGTGATGGGGATATAGTTCTTGGCCGAGATCAGCTCGCCGGTCGCGCGGTCCAGAACGTAGAAGAAGCCGTTCTTGGGGGCCTGCATCACGACCTTGCGGGCCTTGCCGCCAATGTCCATCTCCGCCAGCATGATGTGCTGCACGGCGGTATAGTCCCAGCTCTCGCCCGGTGTGGTCTGATAGTGCCAGACATAGGCTCCGGTGTCGGGCTTGAGCGCGACAATCGAGGACAGGAACAGGTTGTCGCCCTTGCCATCCGAACGCTTCAGATGGTTCCAGGGAGAGCCATTGCCGGTGCCGATATACAGGATGTCGAGGTCTGGATCGTAGGCCATCGCATCCCAGACGGTGCCGCCGCCGCCGGTCTTCTTCCAGCCTTCGCCGAACCAGGTGCCATTGGCCTTTTCAGCCAGAACCTTGTCCGAGGCCGCGCCATCAGGCTTACCCTCTGGATTTGGGGTCGTGTAGAAGCGCCAGGCCATCTTGCCGGTGGCTGCGTCATAGGCTGACAGATAACCGCGCACGCCATATTCCGCGCCGCCATTGCCGATCATGACCTTGCCCTTGATGACCCTTGGGGCACCGGTGATGGTGTAGGGCTTGGACTGGTCGACGGTCACGACGGACCATTTGACCTTGCCGGTCTCGGCGTCGAGCGCGATCAGGCGGCCGTCGAGGGCTCCGACATAGACCATGCCGTTCCAAACCGCGACGCCGCGATTGACCGTGTCACAGCAGGCGCTGAAGCCGCGCTTGCCATCGACCTTGGGATCATAGGACCATTTGGGCGCGCCGGTCTTGGCGTCGAACGCATAGACCTTTGACCAGTTGGTGGTGGTGTAGAGGGTGCCGTCGATGATCAGAGGCGTGGCCTCTTGACCGCGGTCGGTATCGAATTCGTGTGACCAGGCGACGCCCAGTTTGGTGACTGTGTCGGTATTGACCTGTGTCAGCGGGCTGTAACGCTGCTCGGAGTAGGTCCGCCCATAGGACATCCAGTTGCTGCCATCGGAATCGGCTGCGGTCAGGCGAACGGCATCAACCTTGCCCGCCTTGGGGCCGGGCTGGCACGCCGCCAAAAGTAGAGACGCGGTGAGCGCCCCAATGATTGTAAATTTACCCATCTGTTCCCACCCTGATTTCGACCCACTTGTCGTGAGGCGATTGATTAGTATCTAGGTTGACACCGATCATGTTGCATCGGAGCGCCGATGGCAACGGTTCAGCCCCCAAATAAAGGGTTGCTTCGCGCCCATTAAGCGCCTTCGGTCAGGTTTGATCTCTAAATAGGACGACGCTTCGAATGATTATGGATATGCCTAACGCCCAACCGCCCGCCCGGGTCGAAGCCGCGCCGGTTGAAACCATCGTCGTTCGGGCGGCCCGTCTGTCGCCATCCCCCACCGATCCGGTCTTTTCTATCGTGCGATTGAAGGCGCAGGACCTGCAGGCCTCGCCGCGTTTGGATGAGGCTTTGAAAGCGGTTCCGGGGGCCTCTCTGTTTCGCCGCACCTCCAGCCTTTCGGCCAATCCGACCTCGCAAGGCGTGTCTTTGAGGGCCATTGCCCCGTCTGGAGCGGGCCGGGCCCTCGTGACCGTCGATGGTGTGCCCCAGAACGATCCCTTCGGCGGTTGGGTGATCTGGACGGCCCTGCCACCAGAAGGTCTGTCAGGAGCTTCGGTCGTACGCGGTGCCGGTGCCGGAGCCTATGGCGCAGGGGCCTTGACCGGTGTGGTCAGCCTTGATGAGGCCGGACCTGATAGCGGCTACGTCTTGGACCTTTCGGCGGGTGAATTGGGCGCGCAAAGGCTGGCCCTGTCTGCAGCCACGGGTCCGCTCTTGATCGTGGGCAGCAAGGAACAGTCTGACGGCTATGTGCCCGTGCGCGGCGCAAAGGCGGGCGCGGCAGATATTCGGGCGGGTCTGGACGCGTGGACCGTCTCAGCCCGCTTGCAGGGCGATATTGGTAATGCCGTCGGAGCCTTGCGGATTGGGGCCTATGAAGAAGAACGGGGCGCAGGCCTTCGCGGGGCCAATAGTCGGGTTGAGGGCCAGCAAGCCAGCCTGACGTTGGTGCACGATGCGAGGCTAAATGCGGCCGGTTGGCGGCTACAGGCCTGGGTTCGCCAGTCCGATCTGGCCAACAGTTCGGCAGCCGTGGCGGCAGGGCGGGCGACGACGACGCCAGCCAATGAGCAATATGAGACCCCCTCGACGGGCTATGGGGCCAATGCCGCGTGGCGCTGGGTTCAGCCCGGTTGGAGCGCTGAGGTCGGAGCCGACGCGCGACTGACCGACGGCGAGGTACATGAAAGGTTCCGATATCTGAACGGCGTCTTTACCCGTGATCGCCGCGCCGGTGGTCAGACCCAGGTGATCGGGGCCTATGCCGAGGCCTCGCGCCAGATGGGGCCTTGGTTGCTGGCCGGCGGGGCGCGGGTGGACCGGTGGTCTGCCAGTGATGGCTTCCGCCGCGAGCGCGATATCCAGACCGGTGCCGTGACCTTGGATCAGACCTCGGCCAATAAGGATGGCCTCCAGCCCACCGCCCGCCTTGGCCTTCGCCGCAGTTTGGGTGAGAACCAGTGGATCAGAAGCGCGGTCTATTCCGGTTTCCGGACCCCGACCTTGAATGAGCTTCATCGGCCCTTCCGCGTTGGCAATGACGTGACCGAGGCCAATCCCGGCCTCAAGCCCGAGCGGCTCGGCGGACTTGATCTGGCCATCGGCGGCGATCAGGCCTGGACCTGGAGCCTCGGCGGTTTCGTCAATCGGATCAGTGATCCCATCACCAATGTTACGGTCGGCGTCGGGGCAAAGACCTTCCCAACCGCTGGGTTCATTCCGGCGGGCGGCGTCCTTCGTCAGCGCCAAAATGCCGGGCAGATTGATGCCTATGGCCTGGAGGCCGAAGCCTCGACCGATTTGACCCAGACGCTCAAGCTTCGGGCGGCGATCTCGGCCACCCATGCGCGGGTCGATGGCGGCACCACTGCGGCGCAGCTCAATGGCAAACGCCCGGCCCAGACGCCCGAAGTGACCACGGTGGCCTCACTGACCTGGACACCTTTGCCGCGCCTCACCGTCAATGGCGACGTGCGCCTTGAAGGCTCGCGCTTTGAAGATGACCTCAATGCGCGCAAGCTTGGGCCCGCCACCTCGGCGGACCTTCGCGTGCGATGGCAGGTGGTCAAGGGCACGGATCTCTACATCGCAGCAGACAATGTCACCAACGCCAAGATTTCCATCGGCCAGACCGCTGACGGGGTCGATAGCTATGGCGCGCCGCGTCAGATCCGGGTCGGGCTAACCCTGCGCCGTTAGGGGTTGGCCGTCTTCCAATAGATCAGCCGCACCATCATCTCTCCGATCTCGTGGATCGGGGAGGTGGCGACTGACAGAACCTGTCCGTCATGCGGTGCAACGGCCGTGGCTATGACCTTGCCAAAGGGGTCAGAGACCGTGGCCAGCAGATCGCCGGTCTTGACCTTCTGGCCGATGGTGACCTTGACCCGCACATAGCCGCCGCGCTGGGCGGTGACGTCGGTGGTGTCATTGCCGACATAGGGCTCCGGGCCTATCAGACTGACCGTGCCGCTGATCATGCCGCTATCGATCATCAGATTACGAATGCCGGTGAGGGCGCGGCGGGTCATGGCCGGGTCAAAGACCTCGGGCGCGCCAAGTTCGGCCGTGACGGCTTGGATACCGGCGGGATTGAACTCATTTTCAATGGTGCCCCGTACGCCCGGATCGAGGGCAATGACGTCTGGCCGCAACAGATCGGCCATATGCTTGGCCTCAGGGGTCTCGGCAAAGACATAGAAGGGATAGAGGGTGCCGCGCGATTGGGTGTGCAGATCAACGGCCATGTCGGCATTGCCTAAGAACAGCTTGGTCCAGAGCCGCCCAGCATAGACATTGATGATCTCGTCCGAGTTGACATCACCGGGCATCTTGCGGTTCAGATTGGCCCCCGTGGCCCCGTGGCTCGGCTTAAACTCGCGCGCGGCCTGTAGAAGGCCCGGCTGATTGAGCCCGGGAACACCGATCACCACGCCCTTGAGGTCTTTGGGATCAAGATCCTTGAACAGGTCTTGGATCACCGCGATGCCGGTCAACTCATCCCCATGGACGGCGGCGGTGAGCAACAGGCGCTTGCCGGGGGCCACGCCCTTGGCCACCAGAACCGGCAGGTACCAGCCTTGCCCTGTGGCCTGATCGGTTACGCGGAAAAAGAAGTGTGACAGGCTGCCGCTCGGCAGGTCAGCAACATCCAACTGCTCGATCACCGGCACGCCATCGATCCGATCCCCGGTCCTGATCGTGGCGGCGTTGGCGACGCCGCTGCTCAGGGTCCAAAGACAGAGCGCAGCGATCAGGGGCTTGAAAGTCATGGGGATGCTCCTTGGACGGTAGGGATCGATAGGAAACCATTAACCCTTTGGGTCGTCATATCCGCGGGTTCACCGTCGTTAAAGCACGGTAAAGGGGGAACCGCCATGAACACCGAACTGACCATGCTGACCTGGACCCTCGTCCTGGCCTTTGTTCAAATTCTCGCCTTCGACATTGCGCGTACTGGCCAATATGGCTTGAAGTGGAACACCGGTCCGCGTGACGAAGAGATGCCGCCGCTCAGCGCCATGGCTGAGCGCCTGCGCCGGGCCCAAAACAACCTGTTTGAAACCCTGCCGCTGTTCATTGCCGCCGTCCTGATCGCCCATGTGGCCGGTAAGGAATCGAGCACAACGGCCTTGGGCGCACAGATCTATTTCTGGGGCCGGGTAGCCTATGTGCCGCTCTATGCCTTTGGCGTGCGTCAGGTGCGTTCGCTGGTTTGGCTGGCCAGCACGGCCGGTCTGCTGATGATTTTCTGGGCCCTGTTGGCCGGTTGATCTAG
>CAISGS010000064.1 GCA_903884915.1 uncultured Caulobacteraceae bacterium
CACCCAACCCTCTCCCCCAAGGGGGCGAGGGCTTGATCGGTTCTAGCCCTCTCCCTGAGGGAGAGGGTTGGGTGAGGGCCTTGTTTGCTTCTCTCAATCCAATCCCCCCTTGGCGGAGAACTCACCTCAATCGATCCAACGCGCCTTGCAGGATGTAAGCCGCCGCCATCTTGTCGACCAGTTCGGCGCGGCGGGCGCGGGTGGTGTCGGCTTCGTCGATGAGGAAGCGGTTGACGGCGGCGGAGGACAGGCGCTCGTCCCAAAAGGCTATGGGGATGTCCTTGATGCGCAGGAGATTGCGGGCAAAGGCGCGGCTGGATTGGCAGCGCGCCCCTTCGGTGCCATCCATATTGACCGGCAGGCCGATAATGATCGCGCCCGCCTCTCGGCTGTCCATCAGTTTGAACAGGGCCTTCAGATCGTCGGTGAACTTAGTCTTGCGGATCAGCTCCATGGGGCTGGCGATCATCCAACTGGCGTCGGACACGGCCACGCCGATGGTCTTGGTGCCCAGATCAAGGCCCATAACCGGTGCAAAGCGCGCCGTCGCGGCGGGAAGGTCGAGAAGGTCAAGAACAGCCATGGCTTGGGCCTAGACCTCGGCGGCGCATTTGCCAAGGGCAGGGATGTCACGCAGAGGGGCTGAATCTCGCGGAATGACACTTATATGCGCATAAGACTTGTCAAAGCGCGCGCCCTGCGGGTAACCCGTGCGGGACGGCTGTTTTGGCCTCACCCCTAACTCTAGACCGCTGAAGAGAGGCTCCCCATGGCCATCGACGCGGCGACCGTTCGTAAGGTCGCCAGACTTGCCCGCATCCGCGAACCCGAAGAGCGCCTTGAGCCCTTGGCGCAGGAACTCAACACCATCATCTCGTGGATCGAGCAGTTGGAAGAGGTCGACACCGATGGCGTCGAGCCCATGACCTCAGTCGTGGCTGTGGCCCTGCCTCTGCGCGACGACGTGGTCACCGAAGGCGGCGACACAAGCCGCATCCTTTCCAACGCCCCGAAGTCCGCTGATGGCTTCTTCATCGTGCCCAAGGTGGTGGAATAGATGAGCGACCTAACCAAACTGACCCTGAAGGCGGCATTGGCCGGCCTGAAGGCCCGCGACTTCTCGTCGGTGGACATTACCAAGGCCCATATTGAGGCTATCGAACAGGCGCGCGGCTTAAACGCCTATGTGCTGGAAACGCCGGACAAGGCGCTGGCCATGGCCGCAGAGTCGGACGCCCGTTTGGCACGTGGAGAGGGCGGGGCCCTTGAAGGCGCGCCGCTGGGCATCAAGGACCTGTTCTGCACCGACGGCGTGCGCTCGACGGCGGCGTCCAAGATCCTTGGCAATTTCGTGCCTGCCTATGAATCGACCGTCACCAGCCAGCTGTGGCGCGATGGTGGCGTCATGCTCGGCAAGTTGAACCTTGATGAGTTCGCTATGGGCTCGTCCAACGAGACCTCGGCCTTCGGTCCTGTAATCAATCCTTGGCGGCGCGATGGCTCAGACGCCGCCCTGACACCGGGCGGCTCGTCAGGTGGTTCAGCGGCAGCGACGGCAGCCGATCTTTGCTTGGCCGCAACGGCGACCGATACGGGCGGCTCGATCCGTCAGCCTGCAGCCTTCACCGGAACGGTCGGTATCAAGCCGACCTATGGCCGCTGTTCGCGCTGGGGCATCATCGCCTTTGCCTCGTCGCTGGATCAGGCCGGTCCCATCGCCAAGACGGTAGAGGACGCCGCCATCATGCTGCGCTCCATGAGCGGTCATGATGTAAAAGATTCCACGAGCTTGCCGGTCGAAGTGCCTGATTTTGCGAGTTATGTCGGAAAGTCCGTTAAGGGCCTGCGCATCGGTGTGCCGAAGGAATATCGCATTGACGGTATGCCAGCCGAGATCGAAAAGCTCTGGGCCGATGGTATTGCTTGGCTCAAGGATGCGGGCTGCGAGATCGTCGAGGTCAGCCTGCCCCACACCAAATATGCTCTGCCAGCCTATTATATCGTGGCCCCTGCTGAGGCCTCGTCCAATCTCGCCCGTTATGACGGCATGCGTTATGGCCTGCGCGCTGGCGGTCCATCCCTGACCGATGTCTATGAGGAAAGCCGCGCTCAAGGCTTTGGCGAAGAGGTTAAGCGCCGCATCCTGATCGGCACCTATGTGCTGTCGGCGGGCTATTACGATGCCTATTACCTCAAGGCCCAAAAGGTTCGTCGCCGGATTGCCGATGATTTCGATCAGGCTTGGCAGACCTGCGACGCGCTTTTGACCCCGACAGCCCCGTCGGCGGCCTTTGCGCTGGGCGAGCAGTCGGATGATCCGATTGCTATGTATCTGAACGATATTTTCACCGTCACGACCAATCTGGCCGGTTTGCCGGGCCTGTCTCTGCCCGCTGGCCGGGACGCGCAGGGCCTGCCTTTGGGCCTGCAATTGATCGGACGGGCGCTGGATGAGGGGACCCTGTTCTCTCTGGCCGGAGCACTGGAAAAGGCCGCTGGCTTTACAGCCAAGGCGGACAGGTGGTGGTGAGCATGAGCGAGAAATCCAAACTGATTCAAGGCCGCACGGGACCTTGGGAAATTGTTCTGGGCTTGGAAATCCACGCTCAGGTGGCCTCCAATTCCAAACTGTTCAGCGGCGCGGCGGTGGGTTTTGGCGCGGGGCCTAATGAGCAGGTGGCTCTGGTCGATGCGGCCATGCCCGGCATGTTGCCCGTGATCAATCGCCACTGTGTCGAGCAGGCGGTGAGGGCGGGTCTTGGCCTCAATGCCCAGATCAATCTGTGGTCCCGCTTTGACCGCAAGAACTATTTCTATCCCGACCTGCCGCAGGGCTATCAGATCAGCCAGTTCAAGGACCCGATCGTCGGCGAAGGTATTGTCGAGGTCGAGCGCGATGACGGCACGACCTTTATCGTCGGCGTTGAGCGGCTGCATCTGGAGCAGGATGCCGGCAAGTCGATCCACGATCTGGACCCCAACTTCACCTATGTGGACCTCAACCGTGCGGGCACGGCCCTGATGGAGATCGTGTCCAAGCCGGACATGAGAAGTTCAGACGAGGCGGCTAGTTACGTCAAAAAGATCAGAACCATTCTTCGCTATCTCGGCGCTTGCGACGGCGATATGGAGAAGGGCAACCTGCGCGCTGACGTCAATGTCTCGGTTCGTCGTCCGGGTGCGGAACTGGGCACGCGCTGCGAGATCAAGAACGTCAACTCCTACCGCTATATCCAGCAGGCCATCGAATATGAGGCCCGCCGGCAGATCGAGATCTTGGAAGATGGCGGCTCCATCCATCAGGAAACCCGTCTGTTCGACCCGACCAAGATCGAAACCCGGTCCATGAGATCCAAGGAAGAGGCGCACGACTATCGCTACTTCCCTGATCCCGACCTCTTGCCGTTGGTTCTGGACCCCGCTTGGGTCCAGTCGATCAAGGACAGCCTACCCGAACTGCCTGACCCAAAGCGCAAGCGGTTCGAGAGCCAGTACGGCCTATCGCACTATGATGCGGGCGTTCTGGTCGCCGATCAGGCGCGAGCGGCCTTTTATGAACAGGCGGCAGCCGGGCGTGATGCCAAGCTGGTGGCCAACTGGACGGTCAATAATCTGCTTGGTCGTTTGGCGGAAAATGGCGGCGACATCGAAAATAGCCCGATCCCGCCAGAAGACATTGCCGGTCTGGTCAAGCTGATTGAGGATGGGGTGATCTCGTCCAAGATCGCCAAGGAGGTGTTCGACCATATGTGGGCCGGTGAAGGCACCCCCGCTCAGGTGGTCGAAAAGTTCGGTCTGGTCCAGATCACCGATACGGGGGCCATCGAGGCCTCCATCGACAAGATCATGGCCGCCAATCCCGATAAGGTCGAGGCGGCGAAGGAGCGGCCTCAAGCCTTGGGCTGGTTCGTCGGTCAGGTCATGCGGGATACGGGCGGCAAGGCCAATCCGGCCGCCGTCAATGAGATCTTAAAGGCCAAGTTGGGCCTCTAAGGCCTGGGCTTGAACAGATCAAAGGCCCCAGAGTTTGCGCTCTGGGGCCTTTTTCTTGTCTACCATCCGCCGCGGATCACATCGAAGACCACGCCGGTGGCGGCAGCGACGAGCAGATAGTCATTATCGGCTCTAACCCAGACAAAACCGCGCGGCGGTGGCCTCAGGCGATAGCGTCCATAGTCATAGACGACATAGGTTCGCAGATAGGGACTCATAGATTGCCCGCGTTGCCAGTGGCGGTGACGGTGCTCATTTTGCGGGTTGTCATAGCCATAGGCGCGGGGAGGCGTGACAAAGCGATCATAGAGGTCGTTGCGGCTATCGCGCCGATCCTCTCTCTGCTCCCAACGTGCTCCGTCGCGGTCGCGCCGGTCAGGATCGGCGGCCGCCAAGGACGGGATGGCCAGTGAGGCTAGGCTTGCGACTATCAGAAGAGGCTTCAGAAGACGGGTCATGGTCTTGTTCCTAAAGGATCGTCCCTCGATCGCCTTCACTATGCTGCTGCGCATCTGAACCCGGCCTGAATGGGCAGGTCATCTGGGGTTGGCTGAAAAGAATGTGAAGACTGTCCTTAACCATATTTTTACGCAGTGAGTGTTTGGTGATTCTGTAGACATCGACGCCTTCGGGCTAAAAGGGCTTGCGGCGCTCAGAACGGGAAACGACGTCATGCAACTCTATTCAGAACCTTCCGCCATAGCCGGCATGCCTATGCCCGCCATGGACTGTTCTGCGGATGAACTGTTCCGCATGGGCATGCTGTATTCTACGGGCCAAGGCGGTATGCCGCTCGACTATGTTTCGGCTCATATGATGTTCAATCTGGCGGCCATGCGCGGCTCGCTCGAGGCGAAGATTTACCGCAAGGAACTGAGCCAAGAGATGGACCATGCCGATGTTGCTGAAGCCCAGCGCGCGGCACGCGAATGGCTCAACCACGCTGGATGGCCTCACGCAGCATAAGCTGCGGACTTGACGACCCTGCTTTGATCAGGCCAAGGCTTTGGTCAACCGCCTGCGCGATATGGCGTAGAGGCAGGGATTAGCGCATGTATCGACCCGGACCGTTGAACCTGATCACCGATGTTCCGGGCATCGTGGTTGGCCATGCCACCGATGAGCGCGTGATGACCGGTGTCACCACGGTCCTATGCCAAGGCGACTGGACCGGTGCGGTCGATGTGCGCGGCGGTGGTCCCGGATCGCGCGAGACTGAGGCGCTGGCCCCTGAAAATTTCGTCGATGTGATCCATGGGGTCGTTCTGACCGGCGGGTCAGTGTTCGGCCTTGCGGCAGCCGATGGCGTGACCACGGCCCTATCTCACCGCAATGTCGGCCTTAGGCTCAAACCAACAACCCCAGCCATTCCCATCGTTCCCGCCGCCGTTCTGCACGACCTTGGCAATGAGGGCGACAAGGACTGGGGTCTTAATCCGCCCTATGAGACGCTTGGCCGTGCATCGGTAGAGGCTGCCTCCACCCACTTTGCGCAAGGCGCGGTCGGTGCAGGGCGAGGGGCCATGGCGGGGCTGACCAAGGGCGGCATCGGCTCGACCTCGCTGGATCTTGGCGAGGGCCTGATCGTCGGGGCCATCGTCGCGACCAATCCGGTCGGCTCGGTCTTTATGCCAGATGGCCAGACCTATTGGGCTTGGCCTTTCGAGATCGATAATGAGTTTGGGGGCCACAGGCCTGGCGTGGGCGAACCGGTCACTGATCCCTTGCCCGAACTTGGCCGACTGCGGGCAGCAGGACGGCTAACGCCGGGGGCCAACACGACCCTCGCGGTGGTTGCTGTGTCTGCTCGGCTGACCAAGGCCGAA
>CAISGS010000065.1 GCA_903884915.1 uncultured Caulobacteraceae bacterium
GGGATCGCAGATCAGGCGATTGCGGCCGGTCACGCCTGCGATCTCCTCGGCGGTAAAGACCTCTTGCGACATGGCATGGGGGTTGGTGTGGGCAACCTGCGTAAAGGGCGCAAAGAGCTTGCCCATCTCTAGCCCATAGGCAGCGCGGTCCAGGCCCCTCCTGGCGCGGCGGGCATTTTCGAACAGGGCATAGGCCTGAATGGGGGCGCGCACACCATGCTTGGTCAGGTCCACGGTCAAGAGGCCCTCAAGCCCATAGCCGCGATCCTCCATCTGTCCGCCGATGGTCTCGGACCAGTCGCGGCTCTCGCCCTGAGATTGGAGATGGCGGACGGTCGAGATGGCTTCGGAGCCAAAGATCAGCGCCATGCCCGTGCGCCCCTCGGCGATGGCGTGGCAAAGCTCGGTGACCAAATGCTGTGGCCCCTGCCCGCCGGTCACTTCCAAGATCGCATGGGCCGGATCAGCCCCAACCCGCTTGGCCACTGCACGAGGCATATTGTCGGCGCAGCCAAAGGGCGCGACGGCTCCGGGAGTGGAGATTTCAAACTGCCGGATCGCCGCGACCAGATCGATATGCGCCGCCAGCCCCCCGCCCGGCAAGGCATCCTCGCACGCCGCCCGCCCCGCCCGCGCGGCCAGCTCGACCGGAGAGGCCGCGCTATAGTCCGCCGCATCGATCCGCTCTGACGCCTCACCAACGCCAATCAAGATAGGGGTGTGATCAAAGGCCGTCATGGACGCTTCCTCTCGCGCTTAGGGTTCTTATCCGTCCTTGGTAGCGCAAGGATAAGGCTGACGAAAGACTGCCCTTAGGTGATCCGCCCCTAGGCCCTCAGACCGTGACCACTGACCTCAGCGCCGACATCCTTGGGCAGGGCTAAAAACAGCGGCAGGGCCAGAAAGGGCATCAGGCCAAGGCCGATGAAGGTCAGGCGGATGGCGCTGTCCTGCTCCATATGGGCCCCGTTCGGACTGACCAAGACCTGCAGAAGCGAGGCGGCAAAGCCAACGCCGAGGCTTTGGGCCAGGGGCTGAGACATGCCCAGCAGCACACTGCCGCTGCTCATATCGGCCTGTTTGACATCGACATAGGCCAAGGCCCCAAGGGCGGTGAACTGTAAGGAGCGGAAAAAGCCGCCGATCAGCAACAGAATGATGATCAGGGCGTGGGGAGTGGTGCGGGTAAAGAGCCCATAGGTCAGGACGCTGGCCCCAACGATTACCGAATTGACGCTCAGGACCGTGCGAAAGCCGAACCAGCGGATGATCGGGCGGGCGGTGAACTTCATCAACAGGGCCGCCGCCGCGCTGGTAAAGGTGATCAGGCCCGTGGCAAAGGCGCTGAGGCCAAAGGAGACCTGTAACAACAGCGTCAGCAAAAAGGGCGAGGCCCCGATGACCATGCGCGGAAACTGTCCCCCGACCACAGAGGCAAAGAAGCTGCGGGTGCCCAAAAGTGACAGGTCGACAATCGGCCCTTCGGTGCGGCGCGCATGGCGGACATAGAACACCCCGCACAGGCTGCCGAGCGCGATCAGCCCGGCCACCACCGGCCAGGGCAAGAGGTCATGACCCAGATTTTGCAGGCCATAGACCAGCGCTGCTAAGCCAATGCCGCTGAGCAAAAAGCCCTTCACATCGAGGCGATGGCGAACGGTCTCGCGAATATCGGGCACATAGAGGCTGATCAGGACCAGAGCGGCCAAGCCGATGGGCACATTGATAAAGAAGATCCAGCGCCAAGAGCCATAGGTGACAAAGAACCCGCCCAAGACCGGACCGATCACCGGCCCCAAGAGGGCGGGCATGGTCAGATAGGACATGGCCCGGACCAGATCGGACTTCTCGACGGTCTTGAGCAGGATCAGCCGCCCGACCGGTAACATCACCGCTCCAGCCGCGCCGCCGAGCACGCGGGCGAGCACGAGCTGCGGGAAGGTCTGGGACAGGCCGCACAGCATGCAGGCGATGGTGTAGATGCCTATGGCCGCGCGAAAGACCGTGCGGCTGCCATAGCGATCGGCCACCCAGCCCCCGATGGGCAAGAACACCGCCGCTGCCAAAAGATAGGCGGTGATGGCGAATTGAAGGTGCAGCGGGCTCTCGTTTAGAGCCTTGCCCATGGCCGGCAGGGCATTGACGATCACCGTGGCATTGAGCGTCTGGATCATCATGGCCGCGCCGATGATCAGGGGCACCAGAGCGCTGAACTTGGCGCTCGGCAATCCGGTCTCTAAATCTATGGCCGTCCTATCCGTCATTCCGCGCCCGGCCCTTAGGTTTGATCACCCTTTGGACCCATCATGACCCTTAGCCTTCGGGGTGAAAACCCTTTTCAGGCTATGACCTTAGGGAAGATGAGCCGCTATTGCCTGGTATAGGGATCGTTCGGGCCGCCGATCCGTTCGAGCGTGACATGCAGGCCGCCCCGGTCCGGGCGGGTCCAGACCATGTGCCCCTCGGCATCCAGCGCGCGGGTAACCTTTAGGCCCGGGATCGTAAAGGGCACC
>CAISGS010000066.1 GCA_903884915.1 uncultured Caulobacteraceae bacterium
GCCCTGCCAAAGGGTGAGCCACCGCGTAGCCCCGGCAAGATCATCACGGCCCGCGTTGCGGCTGACGTTTGAAACTTTCAGACTTTGACTTCCATCTGCCGGACGAGGCCATAGCCTTGCGTCCGGCAGAGCCGCGCCATAGCGCGCGGCTTCTGTTGGTGCGGCCAGGGCTCGCTCTGGCCGATCATCAGGTCTTTGATCTTCCAGAGCTTTTGCAAGCCGGTGATGCGCTGGTCTTCAACGACACGCGGGTCATTCCCGCACGCCTGTTTGGCACCCGCACGCGCGGTGAGAATGTTCAGGCCGTCGAGGCAACCTTGCACAAGCGTCTCAGCCCCAACGGCTGGACCGCCTTTATGCGCCCGGGCAAGCGGCTCAAGATTGGCGATCAGGTTCTGTTCGGCCCGCATGAAGACCGCGCGGCCGATGAGCAAGTCCTAACCGCCACGGTTGAGGCCAAGGGCGAGGGCGGCGAAGTGGACCTGTCCTTCGAATTCTCCGGCGTTGAACTCGACCTCGCCATCGCCGCCATCGGTCTGATGCCACTGCCGCCCTATATTGCCGCCAAGCGCGCGGAGGATGAGCGTGATCGGCGTGACTATCAGACGGTCTATGCCCGTGAAGATGGCTCGGTTGCAGCCCCCACGGCAGGCCTGCATTTTACGTCCGAACTGCTAGAGCGGTTAAAGGCCAAGGGCGTGTCCCTCCACTTTGTCACGCTCCATGTCGGGGCGGGGACCTTCTTGCCGGTCAAGACCGACGACCTGACCGACCACAAGATGCATGCCGAATATGGCGTGGTGACAGAAGAGACCGCGTCGGCGCTCAATCAGGTTCACGCCAAGGGCGGGCGAGTGATCTGCGTCGGCACCACCAGCCTACGCCTGCTGGAAAGCGCGACGGGTGAGGATGGCACCATTCGCGCCTTTGCTGACGATACGGCCATCTTCATCACGCCCGGCTACCGGTTCCGCGCCGCCGATGGCCTGATGACGAATTTCCACCTGCCCAAATCGACCCTCTTCATGTTGGTCAGCGCCTTTGCCGGGCAGGGCCAGATGCGCGAGGCCTATGAGCGCGCCATCGCCACCGGCTATCGGTTCTATTCCTATGGCGACAGTTCCCTGCTATGGCGCGCCTCCTAATGGCAGAGTTTAGCTTCGATATTCACGCCACCGATGGCGCAGCCCGCACTGGGGTCCTTAAGACTCCGCGCGGGGACATCCGCACGCCCGCCTTCATGCCGGTGGGCACGGCTGGAACGGTCAAGGCCATGACGGTCGATCAGGTCACCCAGACCGGCGCCGACATCATTCTTGGCAACACCTATCACCTGATGCTGCGTCCTGGGCCAGAACGGCTCGAGCGGCTCGGCGGCCTGCATAAATTTATGGGCTGGAACGGTCCAATCCTGACCGACAGCGGCGGCTTTCAGGTCATGTCTCTATCCGGCATCTCGAAAGTCACCGAGGAGGCTGTGGCCTTTCGCAGCCATATTGATGGCTCAAAACATATCCTCACGCCCGAACGCTCGATTGAGATTCAGGCCGACCGGATCGGTTCGGACATCATCATGCAGCTCGATGAGTGCGTGTCCTATCCAGCCGAAGAGCCCCGCGCCGCCGCCGCCATGAGGCTCTCGGCCCGCTGGGGCGCGCGGTCAAAGGCAGCCTTTGGCGAGCGCGATAGCCAAGCCCTGTTTGGCATTCAACAGGGCTCGACCTTCGAGGCGCTGCGCAGGGAATCGTCCGACCGCCTGATTGAGACCGGCTTTGATGGCTATGCCATTGGCGGGCTTGCGGTCGGCGAGGGCCATGAGGCCATGTGCGATACCCTGTCCTTCTGCGCGCCGCTGTTGCCCGTCCATCGCCCGCGCTATCTGATGGGGGTCGGCAAGCCGATTGATCTGGTCGAGGCGGTTGCACGCGGCGTGGATATGTTTGACTGTGTCCTGCCCACACGTTCGGGGCGCCATGGTCAGGCCTGGACCTGGGACGGCCCATTGGCGCTGAAAAATGCGCGCTTTGCTGAAGACGACACGCCGCTGGATGAGACCAGTGCCTGCCCGGCCAGCAGCGCCTATTCCAAGGCCTATCTGCATCATCTGGTCAAATCCGAAGAGATCCTCGGTCAGGTGCTGCTGTCTTGGCACAATATCGCCTTCTTCCAAGCCCTAACGGCCGCCATGCGCGCCGCCATCAGCGAAGGCCGGTTTGAGCCCTTCCGCCGTGAGTTCCACGCACGGCAGGAGCGGTAGGGTAAGAAAAGCCCTTTCCCCCCTTGAGGGGGAGAGGGTTGGGAGTGGGGGGTGTTTGTCCATTCTGCCTGCCGCGTTCCCCGAAAAAGTAGGGATCAGTGGGCCGCTTCCCGCCCGCGTAAACGGGTCTGGATCCCCGCCTTCGCGGGGAAGACGGGTGGGGGGTTCACATCCTCGTCCTTCGACAGGCTCAGGATGAGGATGAGGATGGGTGAAAAGGTAAGGGCCGAAACGCCTTCCTCGGCCTCAACCCATAGAAAGGGCGGGCGTGATCCGATCCTCCTCA
>CAISGS010000067.1 GCA_903884915.1 uncultured Caulobacteraceae bacterium
GTCATTGCGAGCGCAGCGAAGCAACCCAGTAGACTGACAGGATCCTCAGTGGATGTTCCCCTGGGTTGCTTCGGCGCTTCACGCCTCGCAATGACGCGAATAAAGCCCCCCTCCCTTGCCAGAAACCTCGGTCCGTGATTTGGCTGAGGCCTGACCTGACGTCGGTAATCGACCGGCGCGGACCATCAAGGGAGAGACCAATGTTTTCACATATCATGATCGGCACGAACGATCTGACCAAGGCCAAGACCTTCTATGACGCCGTTCTGGGCACGCTGGGCGTTGCCCCGGCCCATGTCGATGGCCACCGCATATTCTACATGACGCCAACCGGCGTCTTCTCGGTCTCGCTGCCCATCAATGGCGAGTCCGCGACCTATAGCAATGGCGGCACCATCGGTTTTGCTTGCACGACCCCTGAACAGGCCGATGCTTGGCATGCGGCGGGCGTGGCTAATGGCGGTACCACCTGCGAGGACGCGCCTGGCGTTCGGGAAGGCGGGCAAGGCAAGCTCTATCTCGCCTATCTGCGCGATCCAGACGGCAACAAGATCTGCGCCCTGAAGCGTATGTAAGCGACGGATGGAAGCAGGCTGGCGCTTAAGGCGTTGGCCTGCTTCCCCACTCGGCGGTATGATGAGCCATGTCGGATTACACCTATCCCATCCGGGTCACCGCCCTCTATCGATTTAGCCCCTTTAAAGACTGCGAAACCTTGCGCGCCGGGCTCGAACCCGTGTGCCGCGCGGCAGGGGTCAAGGGCACGCTTCTGCTGGCCCCCGAAGGCATTAACGGCACCATTGCAGGCACCTATGAGGCCATAGATCAGGTGCTGGCCCATATCCGCACCCTGCCCGGCTGCGCGACCCTTTCGGTCAAGGATAGCTTTGCCGAGACCATGCCCTTCTACCGGATGAAGGTTCGGCTAAAGCGCGAGATCGTCACCATGGGCCAGCCCAATATCGACCCTCTGACCGAGGTCGGCCACTATGTTGCGGCCAGCGACTGGAACGCCCTGATCGCTGACCCCAACACCATCCTGATCGATACGCGCAACGACTATGAGGTCAGTATCGGGACCTTCAAGAACGCCATCAATCCGAAGACCGCCAGCTTTCGAGACTTTCCAGACTGGTTCCGCGCCAATCGGGCTGCGCTGCTGGATGGCGCCGAGGCCCCCAAGGTCGCCATGTTCTGTACCGGCGGCATCCGCTGTGAAAAATCCACCGCCTTCCTCAAGTCTGAGGGCATAGACGAGGTCTATCATCTCGACGGCGGCATCTTAAAATATCTGGAGACGGTGCCCGAGCCTGAGAGCCTGTGGGAAGGCGAATGTTTCGTCTTTGACCAGCGCGTTTCGGTCGGCCATGGCCTCAGTCTCGGCCACTATGGCCAGTGCCACGCCTGCCGCATGCCCCTCAGCCAAGAGGATCAGGCCTCAGAGCTTTATGTCCCCGGTGTCAGTTGCCCCGCCTGCTATGACCATCGCGACGAGGCGCAGAAAGCCGGCTACGCCGAACGCCAACGCCAAACCGCCTTAGCCCAATCAAGGGGCGAGGCCCATGTCGGAGCGGTGATCGCGGCGGAGAAGAAGGTGGTGTAACCCCCTCACTTAGGCCCTCCCCCCCGAGGGGGCGAGGGCTAGAACCGATAGGCCCTCTCCCTGTGGGAGAGGGCCTAAGTGAGGGCCTTGTTTTCTGTCTTCCGTTTTCCCCGCGAAGGCGGGGACCCAGGCCCTTTCGCACAGGAGGAAACCCGCACACCAGCCCTCTACCGCGTCAGTGCGAGGCGCAGCGCGCCGAAGCAACCCAGGGGATCATCACTTCTGGTCCATGTCAGCCCCCTGGGTTGCTTCGCTACGCTCGCAATGACGCGGGGATGGGGGAGAGGGCCGTGGATGAACACCCCCCACTCCCAACCCTCTCCCCCTCAAGGGGGGAAAGGGCTTCACTTGTTTTCTCTCACCCCTTGACCGCCGCAACGTAAGCCTTTCAGGCTAGGTCCACACAAAAAGGACCTCTGCCATGACCGTTAAGCCCTTCACCGTCGACTGGACCGCCGATCAAGTGGGCAAGGTTCTGGATCTTGTGCGGGCCTATCCTTTTCCGCCTGCACCGGCCGTGGACAATGGCTGGGCCTATGGCTGTGACGGCGCGTTCCTCAAGGACATGTGCGCGCACTGGACCGACGGTTATGACTGGCGCGCGGCGGTGTCAGAGTTGAACCGCTATCCACAGTTCACGGCGCGCATCGAGGATTTCGACATCCACTTTATCCACGTCGTTGGCGAGGCAGGCGGCAAGCGGCCTCTGCTGCTGACCCACGGCTGGCCCGGTTCACACTATGAGTTCTGGGACTCCATCGAAAAGCTGGCCTTCCCGAGCCGGTTTGGCGGCAAGGCTGAGGACGCCTTTGACCTGGTCATTCCGTCCCTGCCCGGCTTTGGCTTTTCCTCCAAGCCGCAGCGGCCCATCGGTCAGCGCGCAACGGCGCGGCTGTTCAATAGCCTGATGACCCAGACCCTCGGCTACGAGACCTATCTGGCTCAAGGCGGCGATTGGGGCGGGCTGGTGACCTCGTGGTTAGGCTTTGATCATGGATCAAGTGTCAAGGCCATCCATCTGAATATGATGAGCTTTAGGCCGCACGGCGGACCGACATCTGAAGCCGAAGTCGCGTGGCTGACCCAGACCGGCGCGGCCATGCAGCAGCTTGGTGCCTATTTCCTGTTGCAGGCCTCAAAGCCCCAATCTCTGGCTTGGATGGCGGCGGGCAACCCTGTCGGACAGGCCGCATGGATCCTTGAGCGGTTCTATGACTGGTCGGACCTGCGCACCAAGTCTCTTATCGGGACCTACAGCAAGGACCAGCTCCTGACCAACATCATGATCTATGTGATGACCGGCTCCTTCACCACCGGGGCTTGGTACTATCGCGGCCTGATGGAGGAAGGCGGCGTGCAGTTTACCGAAGGCCAACGCTGCGAGACCCCGACCGCCTTTGCCAACTTCCCCGGCGAAGCGCTCTATTCCGCGCCGCCGCGCAGCTGGGCCGAGCGGGCCTACAACATCACCCGCTGGAC
>CAISGS010000068.1 GCA_903884915.1 uncultured Caulobacteraceae bacterium
CGATCTGTTCACCCACAAAGCCGAGATCGACGATCCGCTCGATATTGCTGTCCGGGTCGCGGCGAGACTTGCGGGCCCGCTCGACGGTGATCAGGCGAGCATCCTTGCCCGATAGGCCGACGCCGCGCACATCGGCTTCGGTGCCAGCGCGGTTGATCCAATGGACGATCTCTTTGTTGATCGCGCCGGACAGGACCATTTCGGCCACTTCCATCGTCGCCTGATCGGTGACGCGCAGGCCGTCGATGAAGGTCGACTTGACGCCAGCCTTGTCGAGCATGCGGCTGATCTGCGGACCGCCGCCATGGACGATGACCGGGTGGACACCCAGCAGCTTCAACAGCACGGCATCGGCGGCAAACAGCTTGGCGACGCTCTCTTCGCCCATGGCATGGCCGCCATATTTGATGACCACGGTTTCACGGTCATAGATCTGGATATAGGGCAGCGCCTCAGCCAGCGTCTTGGCCGTGGCCCAGCCGCTTTCTTCCGGGGCTATCTCTGGGGTCTTGGGAGTATCAGCCATCTAGGGTCCGCCGAATGGAGAGAGCGCGTTTCGATAACGAAGACCGGGGCAAATGTCACGGTTCTTGGTAAGGGTCTGGCGCTCAAATCAGCGCGCAGACCTCCATGATTTCAGCGCGAAGTTCAGGAATACCGTCACCCTTGGCCGACGAGGTGGCCACAACACGGGGGAAGGCGGCGGGACGCTTGGCAATGCCATTGAGGGTCTTTTCTACGGTCACGGCCAGTTCGTGGGGCTTGATCTTATCGGCCTTGGTCAGGACAATCTGATAGGAGACGGCGGCCAGATCCAGCGCATCCATCGCCTCAGCATCCACGGCCTTAAGGCCATGGCGCGCATCGATCAGCAAAAAGACGCGCTTGAGGTTGGGGCGCCCGCGCAGATAGTCGCGGCCAAGGTTCTGGAACTTGGCGGTCGTGGTCTTGGAGGCCCTTGCAAATCCGTAACCCGGAAGGTCGACCAGCCGCAGTTGCTCATCCAGCACGAAGAAATTGACCTCGCGCGTCCGGCCCGGCTCGTTCGAGGCGCGGGCCAAGTACTTTTGATTGACCAGACCATTGATCAGCGACGACTTGCCGACGTTGGAGCGACCGGCAAAGGCCACTTCCGGCAGGTCTGCGGGGGGCAGTTGCGCGATGGCTGCTGCCCCCATCAGGAAGGCGACGGGCTGTGCAAACAGGACCCGCGCGCTCTCAATCGTCTCGTCGGTAAAGCTCACCCTGGGGCCTGCTGTTTACCGCTCATGCGGGCGATGAAGCTGTCGATCGGATTTTCGACCTTCAAGCGGTGCATGATGACGTACTGCTGCAGGATGGTCAGGATGTTCTGCCAGAACCAATAGATCACCAGACCGACCGCAAATTGCGACATGGTGAAGGTGAAGATGATGGGGAACAGCTGGAAGATCTGCTGCTGGACAGGATCGGGCGCGGGTGGGTTCATGGCCTGCGACAGCCACATGGACAGACCATAGATCAGCGGCCAGACGCCAATATGCAACGGCCCGCTGAGGAAGGCTCCGATCAGGGGCACGACCGACGGATCCCAAGGGATGAGCCCGAACAGATTCATAAAGGTCGTCGGGTCGCGGGAGGACAGGTCGTGAACCCAGCCAAAGAACGGCGCATGGCGCATCTCTATGGTCACCGACAGCACCTTGAACAGGGCATAGAAGACCGGAATCTGCGCCAGCATGGGCAGGCAGCCCATCAAGGGATTGATCTTCTCGCGTTGATAGAGGGCCATGGTCTCCTGTTGGAGCTTCTGGGGGTCCTTTTCGTACTTCTTTTTGATCTCCTCCATTTGCGGCGCGACCTTGCGCATCATGCTCATAGATTCGTAGCTCTTATTGGCCAACGGGAAGAATAGCAGTTTGACCACGATCGTCAGGAGCAGGATCGCCACGCCGACATTGCCAACCTGGTGATAGAAGAACTCCAGAACCGTGAAGATCGGGCGGGTGAAGAACCAGAAATTGCCCCAGTCGACGGCTTGGTCAAAGCGCACAATACCGAGCGACTTTTGATAGTCCTGCAACATCGGCACGATCTTGGCACCGGCGAACAGGTGCTGGGTTTCGGAAACGGCGGTGCCGGGCGCGATCTTGTGAACCGGACCCACGAAATTGGCTTCATAGACATCGGCGAGGCCGGTTTGAACGACGCGGAACTGGCTCTTATTGGCCTCGTTCTGGGCCGGGATCAGGGCGGCCAGCCAATATTTGTCGGTGATGCCCATCCAGCCGCCGGTCGAGGAGGCCTCTGAGCCGCCGTCCTTTTTCCAGGCCTTATATTTAAGGGTGGTCAGCTTGCCATCCACGACCCCGACGGCACCCTCATGCACGACTGCGCTAGAGGCGTGATCGGTGGGAATGCCTTGGCGCTGAACCGAGCCATAGGCCGCAAGTTGGATCGGCATGGCGCTGGCATTGGCGACGCTATCGGTGACCGTGAACATGAAGCGGTCATCGATGCTGATCTTACGGCTAAAGGTCAGGCCCGTGGTGCTGACATAGGTCAGGGTGACCGGCGTTGCGGGGGTCAGCTTGGCACCGGGTGCTGCCGTCCAGAGCGTATCGGCATTGGGCAGGTCGGCGACATTGGCCCCGGCCCATCCAAATTCCGCGAAATAGGCGTTCTGGGCCCCTTCAGGCCGGAACAGTTCGACCAGCGGGCTGTCCTTCTCGATGGTCTGGCGATAGCCCTTCAGGAACAGGTCGTCGATCCGCGCGCCCTTCAGGGCCAGCGAGCCGGTCAGGCCGGGGCTGTCGATGGCGATGCGCGGGCTGGCGGCGGCGGCTTCAGCGCGCGGCACATAGGTCTCTCTGACCTGACCATTGGGCAGGATCGGAACGCCAGCCTTGATGGCGGTCGCCTGGGCTACAGCTACCGCTTGGGCCCGGTCGAGCTGACGGCGCTTGGCGGCGGGGTCGAGCACGAAGATCTGATAGAGGACCAGAATGGCGACGGCGCAGACGATGAAGATGATCGTATTGCGGCTGGACTCATTTTTCATGGGAGACTGTTACCGGGAGGAGGCGGCCGACGGGCGATCGCCGTTGGAACCAGATGGGGCGGAAAGGCTAATTAGCGCGGTTTTAACATCGTCAAGCAAGCGAGCCCAAGGACGGGTGATAGTCCCACCTCTGGCGACAAAGACATAGTCGAAACCGGGGCGTCCGTGCAGGGGGAGAATCTGTCTTGCAGCCTCTCTAAGGCGTCTTTTTGCGCGATTTCGCTCTACGGCCCCGCCAATCTTGCGCGTGGCGGTAAATCCGATGCGAATGGCAAGGTCTGGCGCGGCAGTTTCGGGGTCTGTCGGCACCCGCGCCAAAGCCTGAACCACGACCGCCCCCTTGGCGCTCGAACGACCTTTAGCAGCCGCGAGAAACTCGGGCCGCTTGGTCAGGCGCTTTAGGGTAGGCTGGGAGGCTGCCGCCGTTGGCTCTGAAGGGACTTCGATCACAAGACCGCACCCCTTCTGAGTTGCTCAACGGGTCGGCGAGATGCCGGGATAAAGAGGTCGCTAGACGCCTTAGGCCGTGAGGCGCTTACGGCCCTTGGCGCGACGACGCGCAACAATCTTTTGGCCGTTCTTGGTGGCCATACGCGTGCGGAAGCCGTGACGGCGCGCGCGCACGAGTTGGCTGGGTTGGAATGTCCGCTTCACGATTAGGCTCCAGTCGATAATAGGTCTGTGTCCGCGAGTGTCTCCACCTGCGAATGAGGGGCGGTTGATAAGGGGCGAGAGCCGTCCTGTCAACCGATTCAAAAGGCTGAGGAACGATCTGGGGCCTCAAGAGGGCTAAGGCCTGTTTAGGTCGTCCTTGCGGCCTTGTCTATTGTACCGTTGAGTGGTACAAAGGGACTGTAAAATCACCTGTTGAAACGAGCCATGCTGACGACCCTACGCAAACCAGCCTCGGTGGCTGAAATCTTGGTGGAAGAGTTTATGGAGCCTTTGGGCCTGACCCAAACGGCCCTTGCTCAGGCCATGGGTGTGCCGCGCAAGCACGTTAATGAACTGTGCCGTTCTCGCCGCGTGGTCACAGTTCCAACGGCGCTGATCTTGGCGCGGGTCTTTGGCAATAGTCCGGAATTTTGGCTCAACACCCAGCGGCGCACAGATCTTTGGCTTGCGCAAAATGATCCGGTCGAGTGCGAACGGGTGGCGCGGGCCACGCCGCTGTCAACGGCAGCCTGAACGTCCTATCAGCCGCCTAAGGCACAATCACGATTTTGCCGATGACCTTGCGGTTGGCCAACATGTCGAAGGCTTCGCGCCAGTCCTCTAGGGCATATTCGGCATGGACACGCGGCGTGATGGCTCCGCTGTTGGCCAGGTCCCACACCGCTTGGCTGTTCTCCAAGCCCTTTTGAGGAAACTGGCGGCCATATTCTCCGGCCCGCACGCCCATGACCGAGAAGCCCTTGATCAGGGGCATATTGACCGAAACATTAGGGATGCGGCCTGAGGTGAAGCCGATGATCAGCAGGCGGCCATCGAAGTCGATGCAGCGCACGCTCTCATCAAACACATCGCCGCCGACCGGATCATAGATCACATCGGCCCCGGCGCTGCCCGTGATGGCCTTGACCTGCTCTCGAAAGCCGCCCGTGACATTGAGCACGGCGTCGGGGGCATATTCGGCCATGACCACGGCTAGCTTTTCGTCTGAGGCCGAGGTGGCAATGACCTTTGCGCCCATAACCTTCGCCAGATCGACGGCCGCGAGGCCGACACCGCCCGCTGCGCCATGGACCAGCACCCATTCACCGGGCTCCAGCCTTGCACGGCGGACCAGCGCCACATAGGCGGTCAGATAGGCCACACCATAGGCCGAAGCCTGCGCAAAGCTTAGGGCCGCCGGTTTGGGTTTGACACTGTCCTTGCCCAGCACGGCATATTCGGCAAAGCCGCCGAGGCGCGATCCGCCAACAACCGCATCGCCAAGGCTTAGGCCCTCGATCCCTTCGCCTATGGCCACGACCTCTCCGGCCAACTCCATACCGACGCCAAAGGGCAGGGGGGGCTTGAGCTGATATTCGCCTCTGGTCATCAACAGATCGGGGAAGTTGACCGACGCGGCCTTGACCTTGACCAAGACTTCACCCGCACGGGGACGGGGCACGGGGACCAACTGGACCGCCGCGCCGCCATAGTTGGGCTCAGGCGATGAGACCACGAGGGCCCGCATCTGTTCGGGTAGAGATGAACTCATAGGGCAGACGTCTCATGCAGGGCCTTTTGAACCAGCGCTGCGATCTCGCGGCAGGCGGCGTCAGCGGCAGGTAGGGCGCCGGTAAAGGCGGTAAAGCCATGGGCGAGGCCGTCATAACAGCGATAGGTCACCGAAACCCCCGCCTCGCGCAGGACCTTGGCATAGGCCCCGCCTTGATCGACGAGAGGATCAAAGCCTGCTGTGGCGATGACGGCGGGGGCCAGTCCCTCAAAGCTTTCGGCCTTGATTGGCGACAGACGCTGATCGGTCGGGTCGGTATCGGCGGCCATATAGTGGGCCATGAACCATTCCATCACGTCGCGTGACAGGGGATAGCTGTCCCCGAACACGGTCATGGAGGCGGTCTCGCTGGCCACATCAACGGCGGGATAGATCAAGAGCTGCAGGTCGGGCTGGGCCTCGCCCAAGCGCCGCAACTCATGCGGAATAACGGCGGCAAAGTTGCCCCCCATACTGTCTCCGCCAATGACAGCGCGATCCGGAGCCGTGCCGAACCGTCCGGCATTGTCGCGGCCCCAGCGATAGGCAGCCAGCACATCATCCAGACCTGCCGGGAACTTGTGCTCTGGTGCGAGGCGATAATCGACCGACAGCACGGCGGTGCGCACATCCTTGGCGAGGATCGA
>CAISGS010000069.1 GCA_903884915.1 uncultured Caulobacteraceae bacterium
GGGGGAGAGGGTTGGGAGTGGGGGGTATTCCACCGTCCTCAGTAAAAGCGTCTGGATCCCCGCCTTCGCGGGGAAAACGGGGTGTGGGGGTTTGAGATATCGTCTCCGCGTCATTGCGAGGCGTGAAACGCCGAAGCAATCCAGGGCAACATCTCGTCAGGTTTGTGTCAGACCCCTGGGTTGCTTCGCTACGCTCGCAATGACGCAAAAAACAAAGCCCTTTCCCCCCTTGAGGGGGAGAGGGTTGGGAGTGGGGGGTATTCCACCGTCCTCAGTAAAAGCGTCTGGATCCCCGCCTTCGCGGGGAATTCGGCAGGGGGTTGGGCTACTCAGCAGTCGGTTTGCCATTCTAGAAATTCGGGCGTGGACAACAGGGCCTCACAATAGGCCGCAGCCATGCCGTCATCCCCATAGGCGGCCAGATCGATGCCATAGGTGCGAAAGCGCGTTGCGACAGGGGTGAAAAAGGCGTCAGCGATTGACCACCCGCCGACCAAGAACGGGCCTTGGGCCTGATAGGTCCGGCGAAGTTGCGACCACACAGAAACGATGCGGCGGATATTGGCCTCAACGGCGGGTGAAAGCTCGACGGTTCGAACCGCATCGACCTCCATCGGGCATTCTTTGCGCAGGGGACCAAAACCCGAATGCATCTCCGCGGTCGCCGACCTGGCCAGCGCCCGGGCGGTGGGGTCGGCGGGCCAGAGCTTGGCTTCAGGAAACCGGTCATTGAGATATTCGCAAATGGCCAGCGAATCCCAGACCGTCAGCGCCCCATCCTTAAGAACCGGAACCAAACCCGTCGGGGAATGGACAGCTATGGCCTCAGAACTGGTGTCCCAGCGCAACGGTACGAGGGTCTCGACAAAATCGACATTGCAGCGCTTTAGCGCCAGCCAAGGCCGCAAAGACCAGGTGGACCAGTTCTTGGTACCGATGACGATTTCCATAGCGGTCTCCTCAGCAAGGCTTTTGATCCCTTATCCCGTAAGGCATCGGCCTATGTCTCGTGAAGCAAAAAGAATGATGATCTGCCTATAGCGCCCATGTTCCAACTGCGCTTACAGTGGCTGCTCGATAATAAGAGTTCAGGGGGAAAGCTTACATGACCGACACAGCCGTGGCTGAGTCCGCGCCAACCAGTGACAAACCGGTCTATTCCGATAAATATCGCGGCACGGTCTTGGGGATCCTTGTCGCCGTCTATACCAGCAATTTTATCGACCGAACCATCGTCGGCACGCTGGGCGAGGCGATCAAGGTCGATCTCAACCTGACCAACACGCAGGTCGGCCTCTTGGGCGGCATCGCCTTTGCGCTGCTCTACACGATCTTGGGCATTCCTATTGCGCGGATCGCGGAGAAGAAGAGCCGGGTCAATATCATCGCCATTTGCCTCGTGATCTGGTCAGGCTTTACAGCCCTTTGCGGCACGGCCACCTCGTTCCTGCAACTGCTTCTGTTCCGGGTCGGCGTTGGGATCGGCGAGGCAGGCTGCTCGCCCCCGTCTCATTCGCTAATCACCGACTATTATCCGCCAAAGGCGCGGGCCACGGCCCTGTCGATCTATTCGTTCGGCATTCCGCTGGGCACCATGATCGGTGCGGTCGCGGGCGGCTTCTTGGTCCAGAATATGGGCTGGCGCGCGGCCTTCTTCATTGTCGGAGCCCCCGGTATTATCATCGCCCTGATCGTCAAGCTGGTGATCAAGGAACCCCCGCGCGGTCACTCCGAAGAGGCTGGCGGCGTTGCTGAAGCCAGCATGAAAGAGCCCTCACCGTCCCTCATGCAGGTCGCCAAGCGGCTCTGGGGCACGGCGTCGTTCCGCCACATTACCGCAGGCGTGACCCTCGCCTCCTTTGCCAGCTATGGCACGGGTCAGTTTGCCCAGCCCTATTTCATCCGCAATTTTGGCCTCAGCTATGTGCAGGTGGGCCTGATCTTCGGTCTGGTTGGCGGTCTCGCCTCTGGCGCTGGCACGCTGATCGGCGGTTTCTTGACCGACTGGATCGGTAAGAAGGACGGTAAGTGGTACGCCCTTGTGCCTGCTATTGGTCTGGCCATCGCTACCCCGCTCTATCTGGCGGTCTATTCGAACTCGTCTTGGATGATTGCCGCTGGCCTGCTGATGCTTCCGGGCATCTTCCACTACACCTATCTGGGTCCGACCTTTGGCGTCATGCACAATATGGTCGAACCACGCATGAGAGCGACCGCCACAGCCCTGCTGTTCTTCGTCCTAAACCTGATTGCGCTGGGCGCTGGCCCTCCCTTTACGGGCTGGGTGATCGACCTGTTCGTCCAGAACAGCTTTGCGGCCAACGATCTGGGCACCTTCATTGCCACCTGCCCGGGCGGTAAGGCGGTTGTCGGCGCTCCGACTGAGGTGGGCGCAGCCTGCCACGCCGCCGGTGCCTTAGGCACACGCTACGGCATCTTGGCGGTGACGCTGATCTATGGCTGGGCCGCCCTGCACTATCTGCTGGCATCCCGGACCCTTGCTGCAGACCTGAAACGGGCCGCAGCAGGCCAATAGCCTATAGGGGCGCGGACTTTCCGGTTCGCGCCCTTTTTCTAATCTGACAACACCAGAGCAAAGCCCCTAAGATCATAGGGGGTCTTGACACGGGGGCCCTGCGGCTCGCATCCAACGGGCAACAGACGCCCGCAC
>CAISGS010000070.1 GCA_903884915.1 uncultured Caulobacteraceae bacterium
ATCATTCGATATCATTTTGATGGATGTCCAGATGCCCATCATGGACGGCGTCTCGGCTACTCGGGCAATTCGAGGCTTGCCTGAGGCAAAGGCCAATATCCCGATCATTGGCCTTACCGCCAATGCCATGGCCCATCAGCGCGCAGACTATGAGCGGGCCGGTATGAATGGCGTCGTGTCCAAGCCGATTTCCCCATCTAGTCTGATTTCAGAGGTTCTGAGGCATTTGCCCGATCAATGAGATGCTCGAACGTCACTGGTTCCCAATGGCCGTTTATCAAACCACCCATTAGGTTTTGCTCACAGTTTCTTCGGCTCTAAACTTGGGGTCATTTCCGTTGAGGCCGTTGGCTTCGGTTCTTAATGGGGTCGGGCCTGCCTCTTTGGCATTATTCACTTCGCAGCGCCGGCGCTGGACGTTTTGAGAGGGATTGGAACGCGGCGAGCAGCCCACCGATCCCGGCCAGAACCGATGCTGCGGCCAGCAGGGTGAAGACGCCGCCCCAGTCAACGCTCCACTTGGCCTCAAAGACCCGGACCACAACCGGCCAAGCGGCGGCGTAGCCTAGCGCTACCCCTGCGGCGCCAGAGATGAGGCCGACCAGACCATATTCCAACAGATAGGCGCTGAGCACCTGCGCCCGGCTCGCACCCAGAACCCTGAGGATGGCGGCCTCGCGGGTTCGCTCGACAGCTCGAGCAGCGATGGCGCTGGCCAGAACCAGCAGCGCTGCGATCAAGGCGACCGCTGCGGCCCCGCGCACGGCCAAGGCGACACGGTCGAAGAGCTCGGTTGCCGCCTCCAGCTGCTCGCGCACCGAGATGATATTCACCTCAGGAAAGGCTACGCCCAGCCTGCGAAATATCCGCTGTTCCTCGGCAACAGTGGCTTTGGCGATGGCAAACTGGCGAGGATTGGCGCCCTCGATGGCGTTGGGCGTCAGCACCAGAGCAAAACTCGCGCCGAAGCTGCCAAAGTCCACGTGCCGGATCACCGCGACCCTTGCCACGATTTCGCGTCCTAGGATCGACAAGGTGACCTCGTCGCCGATCTTGATATTGGCGGCGCGGGCCGGGTCTTGGCTCATGGCCAGCAAGGGCGGACCGGCATAGTCTGCGGCCCACCATTTGCCTTCGACCACGCCAGCATTCGGGGGTTCAGTCCCTAAGGCCGATAGGCTGATGTCGTTGTCATAAGCCCAGCGACCTTCGCGCCCCAGCTTTTCCTTGACGACAGGCTGGCCACGCACAGCGGTGATGCGGCCGGTGAGGAAGGGCGCACGCAGACAGGTGTTCTTGTCCGGCATGCGGCCGTAGCCACGGGCCACCTCTGCGTCAAATGCCGCGCTGCGGTCTGCGGGTATCTGGGTGAAGACGAGGGCAGGGGCCGTCTGGGGCGCGATAATCGAGATCTGGCGCAGCAGGCTGGACTGGATCAGGACGACCGCCGCCAAGAGCGCGAAACCGAGACCAATGGCTGGCGCCGCCGTACGGGCTGCTGAGCGGGGTCCGGCCAGATTGGCGAGGGCAATTCTTAAGGACCCGCTTGTGGCGCCTCTCAGGCGCCCTGCCAAAATCGCGCCGCCCCAACCGGCGGCCCAGAGCATAACGAACGCGACGGCGACACCGGTGATCATCAGGGTTGCGGCAAACGGCGTGGGCGCCGTCCAGATGGCCAGAGCCCCTAGACCCAACGCGGCCAGCAGCGCGCCGATCATTTCGGGACCGAAGGTCAGCTTGCCGGTCATGTCGCTGCGAAACAGGCTGGCTGGAG
>CAISGS010000071.1 GCA_903884915.1 uncultured Caulobacteraceae bacterium
GCGCGGGTTCCACATGCTGGAACATCCGGACGCTTGGCTGCGTCGCCCGGCCAATCTGGTTCGAATCCTCGGCTATTGGGCCAAGAGCAAAAAGAGCAAGGCCGGTGCCTATCCGTCCAAACTTGGACCTGATCGGGATGAGATGATGCAGGCGCTTGGCCTATCTGCCGATGCCGACATCGCCATTTTGGCCCAGCAGCGCACAAAAGATCATTTGGCGGCCGCTGCCTGACGTTGGCGTAACGATTTCGACTGGCGTTACAAGCAACGGCTTGTCACCATAGGGATTGAAGGGACCTGGACAGCAAGCCCTGCTGCTCGCGCCCGCACAACCAAAACCAACGCCAAGATTGGATTGCTGGAGGATCTATGTATTACGCCGAATTGAAGCAGGCCCGCGCCGAACTGTCCGGCCCCGGCTCACCCCTCGAAGTCCATGAGATTGAAGTGCGCGGGCAAAGCCTGCTGGCCTACAAGAACGCGCCGCCGACCATCCGCGACTTTTGGCTGTCGACCGTCGCCTTCGCGGACCGCGACTATCTGGTCTATGAGGACGAGCGCCTGACCTATGGCCAGTCCCATGAAAAGGTCGCGTCGATCGCCGCTTGGCTGGTTGCGCAGGGCGTTAAGCGCGGTGACCGGATCGCCATTGGTATGCGCAACTATCCAGAATGGATGCTGATCTATTGGGCCAGCCTGTGCCTTGGCGTCGCCGTCGTCGGCCTGAACGCCTGGTGGGTTGCCGACGAGCTTGAATTTGCGCTCGAAGACTCCGCGCCAACGATCCTGTTCGTCGATTCCGAGCGTCTTGCCCGCATCGCTGAACGGCCTGACATGGCCAAGGGCATCAAGGTCGTCGCTGTTCGCACCGCCAATATCCCGGCTGGCGTGACCCCTTGGTCAGAGGTCGAGGCCACCGCCGCTGTCCTGCCCGACGCCGCCATCGATCCCGATGATGATGCCTGCATCTTCTACACCTCGGGCACCACGGGTCGTCCAAAGGGTGCGCAACTGACCCATCGCAGCTGCATCGCCAACCTGTTCAACATGGTCTTTGCCGGTCAGGCTCAGAACCTGGCTATCCAGCGGGCCACCAACACCCCGGCTCCGGATCCAGAATCGATCCCTTGGCCGACCGCCCTGCTGACCACGCCCCTGTTCCACGTCACGGCCAACAATTGCGGCGCTTACGCCACCACGGCAGGCGGCGGGGCCATTGTGCTGATGTACAAGTGGGATGCTGGTGATGCGCTCAAGCTGATCGCCCGCGAAAAGGTCACGGCCATGAGCGGCGTGCCGATGATGTCGCGCGAACTGATCACCCACCCTGACTTTAGCAAATATGACCTGTCGAGCCTGCTCTCCTTGGGCGGCGGCGGCGCGCAGCTTCAGCCCGATCTGGTGGCCAAGATTGACAGCTCGGTGGCCACGGCCCGCCCCAATACCGGCTATGGCATGACCGAGACCAGCGGCATCATCACCTCCATCTCCGGCGACTTCTTCATTGACCGTCCCGACAGCGCCGGTCCTCCCGTAGCCACCCTGATCGTCAAGGTCGTCGATGATGCGGGCAATACCCTGCCCGTTGGCGCGGTTGGCGAACTGTGGGTCAAGGGCTCGCCCGTGATCAAGGGCTATATCAACCGCCCAGACGCCACCGCCTCGACCATCGTCGATGGCTGGCTCCAGACCGGCGACGTGGCCCGCCTCGACGAGGACGGCTTCATCTATATTGTCGATCGCAAGAAGGACATGGTCCTGCGCGGCGGTGAAAACGTCTATTGCGCCGAGGTCGAGTCCTGCATCTTCCGTCACGAGGCTGTGGCCGAATGCTGCGTGTTTGGCGTGCCGGATGATCGCTTGGGCGAAGAGGTCGCCGTGGCTGTGGTCCTGCATCCGGGCGCTAGCTTGACGGCTGATGGCTTGCGCGAGCACTGCGCGGGCCTCATCGCTAAGCATAAGGCCCCGCGCTATGTCTGGTTCATGGACGAGGCCCTGCCCCGTAACGCCAGCGGCAAGTTCCTCAAGCGCGAACTGCGCGAAAAGCTGAGCACCCAAACGGCGGGGTAACCCCCTACCCCCGCTTCGCGGGTACTTCCCCCAAAGGGGGAAGTGGCCCGAAGTGCCGAAGGGGGCCTTGTTTCCTTCCTTCATGGGGAACGCGCGGAGAAGACGGTGGAAATACCCCCCTCTCCCAACCCTCTCCCCC
>CAISGS010000072.1 GCA_903884915.1 uncultured Caulobacteraceae bacterium
GCATTGTCGGTGATACCCCTAAGTTTTGCCTTCGGCAGTTACCTACAGTTCCAAACCTATGATGAGGCGCGCGGATCACTGCAAACCATCTCCGACCGCGCCGCCGTCGAGGGGGCCTTCGTCTATTTTACCAATCGAAACGTTACCGAGCTTGACCGAAAAATCGCGAGTGAAGAGAAGATCGGGACAATTCTGCATCAGTGGGAAAGCTCGCAACGTCGCGTTAGAAACATCACTTGGAAGGTGAACGCAGACCCGGTTGAGAAACGCTTTGATCTGGATGTTATGGCCGATAGCGCCACAATTCTCAGTGCCCTGCCGCTCATCCAGCTTGTTCCAATAAAGGTCTCAACGGCGGTCGATCCAACACGTCGCGCGCTCGAGGTTGCCCTTATTGTCGACAGTTCCAGCTCGTTAAACGACTTTGACCAGTTCACAGCCATGCGGCGCGCAGCAAAGGACTATGTGAACGATCTCATTGATGTGGCGGGATCGAGCGTGAAAATCTCCGTCATCCCTTGGGCCGCTCTTGTGAATATCAACTCAGAGGCTGTTGAGCCACAGGACAGCTCAGCGGTTCGAGATATTGACTATTTGGCCACAGGGTCTCGTCGCCCTGCCCCGCAACCCCTGCAATCGAGGCTGGCCGTACTCGCCGAGCCGCTAGACCCCTCCACCCGCCTCAGTCCGGATCGTTTGGTTGATCTTTCCCAACCCACCCAATGGCGCGGTTGCGTTCGGTCCGCGCCCGGTGAGGTTCAGATTGATGCGGACAATAACGTGGTCAAACCCATTGATGACCAGCCACCTCGCAGCGGCATTTGGCCTGTGGCCCTATTGGGCTCGAGTATCCAAACCCCCTTTATCGGGCAATGTTTGGCCTATCAGATGATCGATCGGCCCCTTGAGCCCGATGGTTCTGAAGTGGGCAGGCCTACCCAAGCCAAATTTAGCAAACCCAACCCAACGAGGACGCTGCAGTTGAGACGGGCACAGAAGGCCGAGTGGGTCCAACAATGTGTGAAATGGAGCTACTCCAGCGCGATAAGGCAATGTTTCGATCAGGTCGGGCCAAGCGCTGTGACCGACAACCAAAACGGAACCCTCAATGCCTTTCAGCCCACCAGTCAGGACTGTTCTGCCGACCTGACCTCAAATCGTCTTGTCAAAACAGGGGTCAATCGTGCCTGTTTGTTCGATCCAAACGAGATCGACTACCTCACCGCAGGCGGGGTAATCTGTCCTTGGGGAACCAACGGGTTTGCGTCTGTTGAGCGTAGCATTTGGGGTCAGGCCTATATGCCCATCGCGGGCCCGAACCTTAACTGTCCGGCGGCGATCCTTCCCCTATCGAGCAACCGGCGTCAGATCTTGGACAAGTTGAACGAGCTCTATCCAGTGCCCGGCGGTAGCCAATCGGATGTTGGACTGACCTGGGCGCTGCGGACATTGTCACCCAGTCCCTATTGGACGCAGTTTTGGGGACTAGGCGACCGGCAAAGGGCGGCAGCCTTCGGACCGGCCGTTCGCAAGATCGCAGTGCTCATAACGGACGGCCGCAATGACACCCCAATCGATTATGAGGGTTATTATGGATGTACACGAGACAGCCGTCGCGGGAGCGGCGCCTGCTGGCGGTCAGGCAATGTGGCCAATCTGAATGTGAACAGTCTCAACGCTCTCACTTTGGCCGCCTGCCAAACCATGCGCGAGACCTATGGCATCAAGGTCTATGTCATATTGACCAATGGCTCAGATCCAGCCGCTAGAAATTTTGCAGCGCAGTGCACAGGCACTAAAAATAACGTCCTGACCGCCAATGGAGAGGATCTGGCGCTATTGTTGAGATCTTCATTTAGTGATTTGCTTAGCCCATCGAATAACTAAGGCTTATCTCCTTCATTGGCATTCGTTACCGTCGCGCAAATGGCGGCAATGTCGCCATCATTGTGGCAGGCTCCCTCATCCCGATCTTATTAGCGCTCTGCGCGGCGGTAGACGACCAAGGCCTTTGTGCAGGAGACCGCAGACGCGGCGATCTTGGCGGCGGCGAACCGGGCGGCTCAAGCCAGTTTGGATCTATCGCTAAGCGGACGAACAGATCAGATCCAAGACCTCGAGTGAGTTCAGCAGGTCCATGCCAATGCTGGCAAGATTGTTTTGACCGTTAAGGGCGTCTCACCCAACATCGTTGGTCGGGTGTTTAACATTCCAAAGCGCCCCTTCCGGGCATCGGCAAAAGCGACCCCTACGGACAAGCGGGTCGTGATGTTGAGCCCCCGGCCCTCGATCGCCTCAGGGTGCTGGCTGGGCCGCGCAATGCGAATATCACCCTAACATTATCGCGGCTTTTAGTTCTGTCTCGGCCCACCCGATGGCGCGGTTGCATCCGATCTGCGGCGGGCAATTGCTGGAAGTCGCCGAGCGTTGGTGTTTTCAACAATATTGCAGCCGACAATATGAACTTTTCGGCCTGCAAGGGTTTGCGTGAAACCTATCGGATCGATGCCTGTTTCAGTTTGGTCGAGGTGACCGACCCAGCGGCCATGACATTGGCCAGCGCCTGCGCCCCCGCGCCGGGCCACGCTATTTCGATAAGTGGCAGCGGACTGAGCGATGTGTTCAACAACTTGGTTGCACGCACCCTGCATCTGACCCACTAAGAACCGTCAGAACCGTTTGGCTATTTTGAGGCTCGAGCCTTGTGCCCGATTTTTGGCTCACTATCTGTTGGGGCCATCGTTGGAGGAGTGAATTGCATGGTTAAGGACCTTATTGAAAATAACCGGGCGTGGTCTTTGGCTAAGACGGAAGTTGATCCAAATTTCTTCAAGCGTTTAGCTGCGCAGCAGTCGCCCGAGTTTCTTTGGATTGGATGCTCAGATAGCCGGGTCCCCGCCAACGAGATCGTTGGTCTCGATCCCGGTGAGCTTTTTGTTCACCGCAATGTGGCCAATCTGGCCCCGCCTCAGGACGCAAACTATCTGTCGGTGCTGCAATATGCCGTCGAGGTTCTGAAGGTAAAACATATCATGGTCGTTGGTCACTATGGCTGCGGAGGTGTTCAGGCCGCGGTTGATGGACAACGCCACGGGTTGATCGATCATTGGCTCCATCCGATCAGAGAAGTTTTCGACGAGAATCGCAAAGAGTTGGAGGGCCTAGAGGATGGCGCTCCACGGATGGACCGGCTCTGCGAGTTGAACGTTATGCGGCAAGTGCGCAATGTGGCTTCCGACGTCTTTGTGCAGGACGCGTGGCTTCGCGACCAAAAGATCGCCGTTCATGGCTGGGTATACTCCCTCAAGAACGGTTTAATCACGGATTTAGGCGCTACGGTCCGGTGTCTTGACGATTATAAGCTTATGGTCGGTCGCTCGTAAGCAGCATCCTTTTTTGGGATTTTGATCGCAGTTTTGGCATGCCCTTGGCGGGAAATCCTCGTCAAGGGCCTCGATAACCACCCTTTCTAAGCGGTATTTGTCATCAAATCCGACTCGTTCTAGGTTTGGCACACTGAGCCGCCCCTAATCGGCTCAGTTTCATCCCTAGCGGCCTCCGGAACCCTCGGACTTAAAGTTCCGAGAGATTCGGGCCCTTTGGCCTGTGTGGCCCTGAGAATCGCGATATTAACGCTATGGATATCTTTCAGTTATCCAAAGATACCAAATCGGAATCCTGCCGATATCCATGGATAGGTAACGATATCTCACGATATCCCCTTGCTTCCTCACGATAATTAAAAGATAACCTTGAACTAGCGCTAGCAATTCAATGGCTATCTAACGGTAGCTTGAAGATATCTTTAGATAGCGGTAATCTAGACCTGCGGGGCGAGGACCAGACACGATGCCGGTAATCTCATTTGTTAGTCCCAAGGGCGGAGTGGGTAAGACCACCTCAGCGGTGCTGCTTGGCGGCGTCCTTGCTGATATGGGCGCGCCTGTGACCATGATTGACGCGGACCCGAACCAGCCCGTCTCATCGTGGGCCAAGCTTCCGGGACGCCCTGAAAATCTGCGCGTGATCAGGGACGTGACCCAAGACACGGTCATCGACGTCATAGAAGAAGAGGCCCAGCGCTCGACCTTTGTCATTTGCGACCTTGAGGGCACAGCCTCCCTGACCGTTTCCTATGCCGTGTCGCGTTCCGATCTTGTGTTGATCCCACTTCAGGGCTCCCATCTCGACGCGGCTCAAGCCGCCCGGGCCGTAAAGCTCGTCAGGTCGACCGAAAAGGCCATCGGCCGCAGCGTTCCCTTCGCCCTGTTTTTCAACCGGGTCAGCACCGCCATTCAGCCCAGAACCTTCCGGCATATTCGCGACGAGTTTGAATCTGCGGGCCTGCCCGTCTTGGCCTGTACCCTCCAAGAGCGTGAAGCCTTTCGGGCCATATTCTCGTTTGGCGGCACCGTCGGCGGCTTAACATCGGATCAAGCATCTAATCTTCCGGCTGCCTTAGCCAATGTCAGTGATTTTGCCAGGGCCGTGACAAACCGTTTGCGCCCAACCGCCGCAACAGCAAAGGAGGCATAAACCATGGCCGAGCAAACCCCTGCCCCCGCAAAAACCCGCGTCGCCCTGGATCTCAATGATGATAGCGATCTCGACATTGATCTGAGCGGCTTTGCGCCTCGACCCGCTGCGGCCCCGCAAGCCCCCACGCCCTCAGACGCCTTGAGACAGGCCTCTGAACGGCAAGGTTTCCACGCCCGCCCAGAGGCTCCGGTTAAGGAACCAACGCGCGCAAAACCCGTCAAAGCCAAACCGACACCGGTTGAGCCGTTACTTCGCCGTCGCACAAGGCCCAAGACGGGGCGTGTTCACCAGCTCAACGTCAAGCTGACCCGCGAAACCATAGAATATGTCTACGATCTTGCCGATACCCGCGGATGGATCGTGGCTGAAGTCATCGAGCGTGCCCTCGAGCTCTTGAAGGCAACGCCAGAGGGCAAGGCTAAACGCTTGCGTGAGCGTTCTTGATATCTGCCCTCCGCCGATTGGGCGCGCGCTTCTAC
>CAISGS010000073.1 GCA_903884915.1 uncultured Caulobacteraceae bacterium
CCCAAGACCCCGGCCTCATTCATCAGGGTCAAGGTGCGATAGGTGCGTTTGCTGCGCGCTAAGATATTGAGGAAGACCTTGGCCGCGATGGGGTCGCGCCTCATCTTGGAGGTGATCAGATGCAAGGCGCGGGTCACGGCCGTAAAGGCATCGGGGTGCAGGTCGAGATTGCGCTGATCGGCCAACTCAAACAGCCGCAGCATATTTATGGGATCGGTTTCAAAGGTTGAGATACCGTCGACGCTGAGACGGCCGCCATCCTCATGGAAGCCCTCGACCTCGAGCGCCTTGCGAGTTGATTTGCGGGGCGCGCCCAAGAACCGCGACAGGCCCTGCGGACGGCGCTTGGCCTCTTCGGCCTCCAGTTGAGCGCAGAAGGTGCGGGTCAGGGCCCCGACCTCTTTGGCGATCAGGAAATAGCGGCGCATGAACCGCTCGACCGCTGGCGCATCGCCTCGGTCGCCATAGCCCATCCGCCGTGCGATCTCGGGCTGCAGGTCAAAGGTCAGGCGCTCTTCGGCCCGGCCCGTGGCGAAATGCAGATGGGCGCGGACGGCCCAGAGGAAATCGAACGCCCGGATAAAGGCCCGCACCTCACGCTTTTCAAAGAAATCGAGCTGAACCACCCCGTCGACATTCTCGGCGGGATGCAGATATTGCGCGATCCAAAAGAGGGTGTGAAGGTCCCTCAGCGCCCCCTTGCCCTCCTTGACATTGGGCTCGACCAGATAGCGCGAGGCCCCGGCGCGGATATGGCGATCATCGCGCTCCTTGAGCTTGGCCGCGACAAATTCCGAGCCCGTGCCCTTGACCACCTCGTTGCGAAACCGGCTGCGCAGTTCCTCGACCAATCGCTCGTCACCGGTGAGGCGGCGGCCCTCCAAGAGCGAGGTACGGATGGTGAAATCTTCGCGCGACAGCTTGATACATTCGTCGATGGTGCGTGAGGCATGACCCACCTTGAAGCCCAGATCCCACAGGGCATAGAGCATATATTCGATGACGCTCTCGGCGTAGGCGGTCTGTTTGTAGGGTCGCAGGAACAATAGATCGAGGTCCGAGAAGGGGGCCAGCGCCCCTCGTCCATAGCCGCCGACGGCCAAGAGGGCCAGACGCTCGCCCTCGGTGGGATTGCGAGCCCGGAACACGTGGACGGTCGTGAAGTCAAACAGGGCCCCGACCACCTCATCGGTGACACCCGACAGGAGACGCGCGGTCTCGATCCCGCCTGCACCGCTTTCCAGCCGTTCCTTGGCGATCATGCGGCCGCGAAACAGGGCCGATTTGAGGATCTCGATCGCGCGGCGGCGCTGCTCGGCCTCATTGCCAATCGCATCCAAGGCCGCCGCCGACAGCTGGGCACGCAGCCGCAGGCCATCAACGACATATTCCAGGCGGGTCGGGCGAAGCCTTGGGGGCATGGGGGCACTCAAATTCAAGCCAAGTTGGCTGGTCTTAACTTAAGCCCCCCAAGGCCTATTGCCCACTGCCTTGTGAAAAAGAATGACCACTATTGGACTTGGGTCACGGGGCCTTAAACAGGCCAAGCAGCATTGTGCTTGACTGGTTGGCGATGGAGAAGGCTTGAACGCCCAACTGCTGACGCGCCTGCAGCGACTGCAGCATGGCGCTTTCGCGGCCAAGATTGGCATCGACCAGATTAGACACCCCCACATCCAGCGTGTCCTTCAGCTTGGCCATGAAGCCATTGTGCAGCTCCAAGGCCCTGGACTGTGCGCCCATCGTGCCCAGACGCTGGTTCACATTGTCGATCGATGAGGTGACGCGCGACAGATAGGTGCTGGCCTCAGCCGCCGTGGAAAAGCTGGCGCCCACACTGACCGTCACATTGGCGCTGCCCAGCGAGAGGTTTTGAGGGGCAACCGTGATGTAACTCCCGCCTGCGGTACTGGCCAAGGCTGAGACGGTGGTGCCGCCCGCCTTGATCATATTGACGCCATTATAGTCCGCATTGTCGACGGTGCGTTTGAGGCTATCGCGCAGGGCCTTAAACTGGACGTTCAGGGCAGAGCGAGCGGCTGTATCAAGGCCAGAATCGGAGGCCGCAAGCGCCGCCTCCTTCATCTGCAAAAGCAGGTCTGAAACGGCTGACCCCGCATTCAGCGCGACATCGGTTGCCGACTGGGCGCGGTCGAGGGAGCCCCTCACCGCATTGATCGACAGGGATCCCGCCCGCAGGTTCTGGGCTATGGCCCAGATCGCGCCATTGTCGCGGCTCGAATTGATCGTACGGCCCGTACTGATCCGATCTTCGGTCTGACGCAGAGCCCTGGTCGTCTCGGTCAAGTTCTGAAGGGCGACAAACGAACCATAGTTCGTATTGATGCTGTTCATGGACATGACAACACTCCATTTGAGTGTGATGATTATCTATTGTAGATACAAAATCGTGTTTCCACGTCCAATTTGTAATGTGATCAGAAAATATAGCGAGTCATTAGCCTCAAACCGGAAAAGAATATTGATAACTATTTTTATATTGGGGCTTTCTTTATAAAAAAAGGGGAGGCAGCGAGGCCACCTCCCCGATAGTTATTACCTAAAGAGACCCAAGAGGGCCGATGTTGACTGATTGGCGATTGAGGCCGCCTGCACACCCAACTGTTGCCGACTCTGGAGAGACTGAAGCCGCGCACTTTCTCGGCCCAGATCCGCATCGACTAGGTTGCCAACGCCTGAATCGAGGTTGTCTTGGAGCTTGGCCATAAAGGTATTGTGCAAGGACAGGGCCTTGTATTGGGCGCCCATAACCG